>JAUXFZ010000207.1 GCA_030622585.1 Myxococcales bacterium | reverse complement strand
GGCCCGGACACGCTCCTGATCTCGATCGCCGCTGGCATCTCGACCGGCATGTTCGAGCGGGCGCTGCCCGATGGGTCGCGCGTCGTTCGCACCATGCCCAACACCCCGGCACTCGTCGGCGCGGGCGCAACCGCGATCGCGGCGGGAAGCCACGCCACCGACGACGACCTCGGCCTCGCCGAGACACTCTTTCGGAGCGTGGGTATCTCGGTCCGGGTGCCCGAGGAGCAGATCGATGCGGTGACGGGCCTGAGCGGATCCGGGCCGGCGTACGTGTTCGCCATGATCGAAGCCCTTCGCGACGCAGGCGCGCACGAGGGGTTGCCGGAAGAAACGGCGCTTCGCCTCGCATCCCAGACCGTGTTCGGCGCGGCGCGCCTTCTTCTCGACGAGGACGAAGCACCCGAGGTGTTGCGAGACCGGGTGACGAGCCCGGGTGGCACCACGCGCGCAGGCCTGGACGCCCTTGCGGCAGCAGGCTTCTCGGATGCGATTCTCGGCGCCGTACGCGCCGCGACTCGTCGCTCGGTCGAGCTCGGCAAAATTGCTGAGGGCGCCGGGGACTAACGCTTAGCCGGGGGCCGCGGCCCGAAGATCGCCGTCCCGATCCGAAGCATCGTCGCACCCTCCGCGACCGCTTGTTCGAGGTCGTGCGTCATCCCCATCGACAGCCCCGACAGGCCGTTGGCATCCGCCAACGTTCGCAGCGCAGCGAAGAACGGCCGTGTGGCTTCCGCGTCCTCGAGATGGGGCGCAACGGTCATGAGCCCGCGCAGCGTGACACCGGGCAAGGCGCGCACCGCTTCCACCAGCTGCGGCACCTCGTCGGGTGCGCAGCCCGATTTCTGGGCCTCACCACCGACGTTGACCTGAATCAGCACTTCGACGTCCATCGCGCGTTCGGTCGCGCGAACCGAAATCGCTTGCGCCAACCGGACGCTATCGACCGTGTCGACGGTGGCTCGCGCCCCCTCGATGAGCTTGATCTTGTTGCGTTGCAGATGCCCGATGAAGCGCCAACGGAGGTCCGTCAAATCACGCAGCGCCGAGGCCTTGGACGCAAGCTCCTGGGCATAGTTCTCGCCAAACACGCGCATCCCCGCCTCGTAGGCGGCACGAATCGCCGCCTCGGGATGCCCCTTCGAAACGGCGATGAGCTGCACCGAGGCCGCGTCTCGTCCCGCGCGGTCGCATGCACGCCGCACGCGCTCTCGGACGCTGTCCATGGCGTCAGCGATGTCGTGAGTCATGGCCATTGACCGAGTGCGCCGTGAGCGATGAGCAGATCCACAACCTCCGCGGCGGGAAGGCCAACCACATTGGTGTACGAGCCTTCGAGTCGGGTGACGAAGCCACTTGCAAGCCCTTGGATACCGTAGGCTCCCGCTTTGTCGCCGCTCTCACCGGCCGCAACATAGCGCTCGACCTCGCCGCGCGATGCCGGTCTAAACCAAACGCGGGTTTCTACGACGCGGCATTCCAGCACGCCGTCCCCAGCTCTGCCGAGCGCGATCGCGGTCCGAACGACGTGGTCGCGCCCCACTAGGAGCTCCAGCATGCGGACGGCGTCGGCATCGTCAACGGGTTTGCCCAATCGCTGCCCGTCGACGCAAACGATGGTATCCGCTGCGAGAACGTACGCGCGTGGCCGCTGGCCGCTCCCGAGCACTTCTTCCAGTTTCATCTGGGCGGCCGCGCGGACGAATTCCACGTCGTCTTCGATCTCGAGCGCTCGTTCGTCCGCCCCACTCGGCTGCACCTCGATGACCACGCCGAGCGACGACAAGATCTCGCGCCGACGCGGCGATGCAGACGCGAGGACCAGAGGCGGACGAGCCCCGCTCACGGGCCCTGCTCCTGGTCTTCCATCCGAGCTTTGTAGCGCCGCAGGTAGCTTTGACTCACCTGCTCCGGGTCGAGCCGCAGGCATTTGGCCACCTCGGTGACGAAGCCCCTCACGTACACCGCCGCCGGCAACTGGTCGAACTCGTCTTCCTCGATGCATCGCAGGTAGTTGAGGCTCACTTTCGTTCGCTCGCTGATCTGTTGGAGGCTGGTGCCTTGGGACTCCCGCACGGCACGAAGAAGCGCCCCGCCGAACTCGGTGTCCGGTGTAATGCTCGGAGCTGGCGGCAATTCGCCGGCCGGGACCTGTTCCTGTTCGGCCTCGGCCTCGGTTTCGTCAGCTTCGGGGAACACGGAGATCTCATAGGGCCGTCGGCGAGCTGGATCGAGAAGGACGTCATAGGCTTCGTCGATGCGAGCGCGCGCCGTGTCGACCCCCTCCGCGTCGAGCAGGCCGAACGTCACGAGATTCTCTCCGTCGAACACACCACACATGCGCTTGTAGGCCCGCCGGATCTCCTCGTCCGTGGCGCCGCGTTCGACCTCGAGCACATCATGGTGCGAGCTCGGCGGCACGTCACGCCATGGCGCGCGGTCCCTGCGGCTGTCCTGCGACGCGAAGAGCCGACGCGCGATTTTTTCGATGTTGCGGCTCGCCCGGCTACCCGGGCTCTCGAGAAGGAGCGGACGCCGCTTCCGCGAGGACGTTCGAACCGCGTCGTCGTGCTCGACGTAGCCTAGGTATTTCAAGGGCACGCCATAGCGCCGGCGCACGGCAACCGTGATCTGATCGCCAAGCTCCAGGTCGGCGCGCATGCGCGCTTGATTGACGATGAACGGGAACTGCAACGTGTTCATGCAGTCTTGCAAAGCGAGTCCAATCTCTGGCCAGTCTCGGTGCACGAGCGCCGCAATGTCCGACGGTGCGGGTGTCTGCCCGGCTTTCGTCAACGCTGCGTGAAGCGCGTCCTGTTGCCGTTCGTCGGACACGCGCTCGAGAGCCATGGCCGCGAATGTCTTGCGCACCAGGCGGTACAAGCCAGCTACCGCATTGGGCTCCGGCATGGTCAGCGCGAGACGGTGGGGCGCCTCGCACCAAAAGCGAATCGCCGCATCGGTGCCCGCTGACCCCAGGTCGACGACCGCAAAGTCGGCGTCTTGTTTCGCCACCCGGCGCGCGAGCTCTCGTAGCGAGCTACGGCGAGCGCTTCCTCGGTGCGGTTCGCTCAGACCGGCGTCCAAGAGTTGAAGGCCTGGGATGGGTCCATCGACCGGCTGTCGCGAAGGAAGCGTGTTGACCGCATCGTGGTCGAGGGCCGTCGCCCAATTGCCCTCGGCCCCGAATGCAGGCGTGGGCGCCACGTACGGTGCGACGCGCGGACCGATGCCGAGCATAGCGTGAAGGTCTGCCCCGCAAGGGTCCGCATCGACGGCCAGTACTCGCTTGCCAATCGTCGCCAGATAGATCGCTAGATTCGCGCTAAAAAGCGAAGTGCCCACGCCCCCTTTGGCCCCGAGGATTGCGATCGTAGTTGGGGGCATCGAGCGCTCTTACCAATCGCTCGTTTCTCGCGCAACGCTCCCGGCTTCCCGGTTAGTCGTTGCTCTCGTCGGTGACACGCAGCGCAAACGGATAGAACCGGGGGCACTCGCCCTCCTCGCGCGCTTCGTCGGCCTCGGTCACCTCGGCGTCCACCGGCGTTTCGGCGGGCCTCCAGCGGCTCGCGCCCGAAGCTCGGCGCTTTCGGCGCTCTGACGTCCGAATCTGCAGTCTACCTATGGGTGCGCTCATCCGCGGCTGGGTCGTCATCCCCTATCCGATCCAAATCTGGGCTGACTTTAACACTAACGGATGTTTCCGAAGAAATCACAACAGCAGGACGTTGGGAGGCCAAGGCTGATAGATTCCCCCGGAATCGTGGGGTCGCAGACACCAGAAGAGGTCCTCGAAGGCGTGGTGGAGGATGTGCTTTTCCGTAGTGATGACGGGAGGTTTGCGGTGATCCGTCTCGCGTCCGACGCGGACGCCGAGCTATCCCCTACCCACACCGCGGTTGGCGACCTCGGCCAGATCGCCCCCGGGGAGAATGTCCGGCTGGTGGGGCGGTGGACCCAGCACGCGGTCTACGGCGCGCGTTTCCGGGTCATCTCCTTCACGCCGACCATCCCGTCCACGGAGCAAGGCGTAATCCGCTACCTCGGCTCCGGACTGATCCCAGGCATCGGCCCTGCCCTCGCCGCCCGGCTCGTCGAGCGCTTCGGCCCGAAGACCCTCGACGTCATTGCCACGCAATCGGCACGGCTGCGCGAGGTGTCCGGGATCGGCAAGCGGCGAGCGGAATCGATCGCCCATGCCGTTCGCCAACGTCGCGTCGAGGCCGAGACGATGAGCTTTCTCCACGCTCTCGGGATGGGCCCCGCGACCGCGCGCGAAATCGTCCGCAAGTACGGCGCAGATGCTCCGCGAGTCGTCCGGGACGACCCGTACATCGTCGCGGAACAGATCCGCGGCATCGGCTTCCGCACTGCCGACCGCATCGCCGAGGCGCTCGGCATCGCGGGCGACGACTTGAGGCGCGTACAGGGCGGCGTGTTGCACCTCATCGGCAAGGCGGTCGACGACGGTCACGTGTTCGCGACACGGCTCCAACTCCACGACGGGCTCGAGCAACTCGACGTTCCTTCCGATACTCTCGAAGACGCGCTGCACGAACTGCAAGCGCGAGAGCTCGTCACCATCGAAGACGAAGCGGTGTACCCTCCGCTGCTACATCGCGCCGAGGTCACCGTTGCCAGCGCGCTAGCCGCCCTCGCGAACCGTCCCAAGGTGAAGCAACCACTCAAGACATACGATCATACGCTCAGCGACATGCAACGAAGCGCCGTAGAGGCTTCGCTCGGCACCCACCTTCTCGTCCTCACCGGCGGGCCAGGCACCGGAAAGACGACGACGGTCCGCGCCATCGTTCAGGCCCATGCTGCGCTCGACCGACGCGTCGCATTGTGCGCCCCGACAGGACGCGCCGCGAAGCGTCTCTCCGAGGCGGCAGGCATCGAGGCCAAGACGATTCATCGCCTTCTCGAATGGAACCCAGCCACGGGGCACTTCAATCGCAATCAGCACGTGCCGCTCGAGGCGGACCTCATCCTCGTCGACGAAGCCTCGATGCTCGACATTCGACTCGCGTCACAGCTCCTGGCTGCGGTTCCTGCGAGTGCCACGCTCGCGCTCGTGGGCGACATCGATCAGCTCCCGCCCGTCGGCCCCGGTCAGCCGTTACGCGACCTGATCGCATCCCGAATCTGCACGACGGTCCGCCTGCACGAGGTCTTCCGGCAAGCCCAGCAAAGCGCCATCGTCCGGGGCGCCCACGCGGTTCTCGAAGGAGGGCTCCCCGAGCCAACGCCGACGGGGGAAAAAGGCGATGGGGACCTGTTCATCATCGCGGCAACCGACCCGGACGCCATCACGGAGCGTCTCGTCCAGGCGCTTCGGCGCATGTCGGTCGCGTATGGGTTCGACCCGCTCGCCGACGTGCAAGTCATGACCCCCATGAGACGCGGCCCGCTGGGCACGATCAAGCTCAACGAGGTGCTTCAAGAGGCGTTCAATCCGAGTACGCAGCAGAACGCCGCCCCCACCTCGTTTCGTTGCGGC
>JAUXFZ010000272.1 GCA_030622585.1 Myxococcales bacterium | reverse complement strand
GCTGCGGGAGTTGCAGAACCGCTAGCCATCGGCTACCCAATCGGGTCACGGGGCGTAGCACAGCCTGGTAGTGCGCATGCTTGGGGAGCATGAGGTCGCTGGTTCGAATCCAGTCGCCCCGACTGAGGACGCTTCAACGTCGTCGACTTGCTATCATGGGCGACGATGGACGACACCGCGTTGCTGACCTGTCCGTACTGCTTCGAGAGCATCGAGGTCTACATCGACCCTCAGAGCGAAGGTGAATTGATTCGGGACTGCGACGTCTGTTGCCGGCCCTGGTCGCTGCAGGTCAGTCGTGGCGTAGACGGGGAGCTTCTCATTCGGGCGAATCGCGCGCAATAGGCGGCGAGAGAAGAGGGCGGCGCTTATCGGTCGAACGGGCGAGGAGTTGCGTGACAACCCGACTTTCTGCTCAACCTGGGTCGGATCTTCGGATCTTCAGCACGAATTTCTGGTGCTCAGCTTCGCAAGTGCAATGCTTCCGCTCATCGGAGGTTAGGATCGATACCAGGCTCTCAGTCATTCCAACGCGCATCGTCCCAAGCGTGGCGCCCACCGACCTCAGCCCCGCGCAGGTGTCGCGAGCTTTTCGCCAACTCGTGGAATCCGGCGCAGAGATCCGCCCCGCCGGTGAAGCGAAGAGCGACTCGACGCAGCTGCTGTCTTCGGGTTACGGGCCCAAGCAACGGATCGATCTCTTCGACACCCGTTTCTACCTCAGCAGCGTTCTTCAGAATCCGGCGTTGCGATTCTTCGTTGCTTACGTCGTCCAGAAACGCCCGACGACCGGTCGAACTGAGATCTTTCCGCGTATCTTCTACAAGGACCTGTCCTTGGTCTGGCGCTGCGCCTCTCACGTGATCGCGACCGATGGCGACTTCTGGATCGGCAAGGGCGACGTCAAGGTTCTGGCCCGGGGTGGCTTCGAGGTCACCGAGTGCGTCGAGTCGACCACCGACCTGCCGTTCGAGATGCAGTCCGCTCTCGAGACGGTCAGCCGAAAGACACATCACGCCCGCTTCGACGAGGAAGCGATCTACCTCGTGCTCCGATCAGCGCCGAGCTCCCGAACTGCACCTTACCGAGACTTCACAGAGCCGCGCCGCAAAGCGACCGCCGACCGCCGCAACCTCATCAACGGTGGTCGCAGCATCGCGCGATTTACCCGCAAGAACGATCCGACTTCGCTCGAGATCGTGGCTGGATTCGAACCTGATTTCACCAAAGGCATCGTCGAGATCAGCGAGCTGAAGAGCGCCATGTACGGCGGGAGGCTCGAGCGGTTTCGCATTCTTTCACGTAACCGAAAGGTTCAGTACCTGTTCACTGCGGGGCCCAGGCACGTTTGGATCAGTCCCCCTCAGGCCACGACCACCGAGCTCTCGACCTACGGCGTGCGCACCGTCGATGTTGTCGCCGACGAAGATCTTTTCGTACCCGGCTACGAGTACCACTACTACGACGAATCGGTGGACGAGTCGGAGCACTTCAGCCAGATCCCCGAAGGCTTCGCCGGCGAGCTCAGCGAGCACGACGACGACCGAGCCGACGCATCGGCCTGGCTCGACCCGATCCCGGTCATTCGGGAGTTCCGCAGGAAGGTGCTTGGCCGAAAGCACAAACTCTTCCAATTCTGAATCGAGCCGTTGGCCCCGCGACGGCGAAGGACGGGTCAACGCGGCAATGCGGGTGAGTCCCGGCTTTGTTTGGAGGCGCGCTACCAGTTTTCCTTGAAGCGTCGGACATCGACTTCGAAAGCCCAGGCCGATTTCGGCCCTCTTGACCCATCGGGCCCATTCGGAAGTCCGAATTACGCGGTACTAGATGTTGTGTCGCGAGGGACGTGTACCTGAAAGGGCGTTTATATCGACTATCCTCCGCCGCCGCGTCGGACGGGCTCAAGGCGCGGGACTCACTCGCCGGGCTTCCGCAGGTGCGGGACCTTCCCGCCCTCCGCCGAGCTCTCGATCAGGATGCCCAGTCGGCGCTCGCGCGTCTCGGTCTTCTTCGCGCTCATGACCCAGTGGATCGACTGCTTGCGGTAGCCGGGAGCCAGCGTCTCGCTGAAGAAGCGCCACGCGCGTCGTGAGCGCTTGAACGTGCGCTCGTACTCGGGCGCCAGGGCCACGGCCTCCTGCTCGCATGAGTAGCGCTCCTCCTTCGACGGATCGCGGGCCTCGTAGATCGCCCGGCCGGCCGGTTGCATGCGGCCGTCGCGAATCAGCTCCTTCATCTTCTTCAGATTGACGGCGCTCCAGATCGACTTCGGCCGACGCGGCGTGAAGCGGATGCAGTAACGGTCCTCGTCGACCTTGCGTCGGATGCCGTCGATCCAGCCGTAGCACAGCGCCTCGTCGACGGATTCGGACCAGGTCATGCTGGGTTTGCCGGTGTGCTTCTTGTGGTAGCCGACGATCAGCTCGTCGCGGTCCGTATGATGCTGCGCCAACCAGCGACGGAACTCGGCCTGCGATCGGAAGTACCGAGCCTTCATCCGGCGATGGTAACCCGGGACGGCCCGCCGCGCGGCCGAACAGTCGGGCGCTTTGCCGTAGCGCTCTTCGTACCAGCCGGCAGGATCGTCTCCGACGTCCTCGCCGTGCATGTTGGCGACCTTGGTGACCAACTCGCAGATGATGCCCCAGCCAGTGGGGATCCCCGACGTATACGACACTCCCGACCCAAAAAGCACGGCATACGCGCCTGGATTCGTCTGCACGGACATCGCGAGAGAAACGGAGGAATCAACCATGGAATCTCAGCACGCTATCCGGGTTGAACAACTATTGATAGGACGCGCTCGCTGAGACCTCGAGCATACACGGCTCGTCCTACGACTGGATTGCCACTCGACTAGGGCGTCGGCTGCAACCCTTCAGCCGCCGAAGCCTTACCGTGTTCCCCGAACCACTCTAGAGCGAACTCGGCGGTCCGTTTCGGTTGCTCTAGGGGTATCCAGTGACCCACACCTTCGAGGCGTTCGTAACGCCACGCCTCGTCCATGTACTTGGCCGTGGTCTTCATCTGTTTCTCTTGGGCCGTGTGATCCTCGCTGCCCCACACGCCCATCACCGGCCGCTGACACCGACCGTAGTTGATGAAGAGACCTGGTATGACGTTGGCTCGGTACCACTTCATGCCCGCCGAAAGCCGCCCCTGCCGTGAAAGATCGCGCAGCCAATTTTCCGTCTCCGGCTGATAGTTGGCAACCTTGCGCGTGAGCCAGTATCCGTTGGCTCGAAACAGCCACTCGGCCACGTAGCGCAGTTCGTATAGGAGCATGTACCACGAGTGCGCGATCTGCCGGAGTCCCGCACGGGCGAAGGCTTTGGGGTGTCCAACCGAGTAGGCCACAAAGCTATTGACTCGCTCGTCATGGAGGAGCGTGAGATGCCAGCCCAAGACCGAACCCCAATCGTGGCCCACGATATCCACGGGTTCACGCACGTTCAGGGCGTCCAGTATCTTCAAAATGTCGTCCGCGATGCGCTCTAGTTCGTAGCTCTTCGTTGCGGCGGGCGCGTCGGTTTCCCCGAAACCCCGCAGGTCCGGTGCGATCGTTCGGTAGCCTTTCTCCGTGAGACGGGGAATCACATCACGCCACAACGCCGCCGAGTCGGGCCACCCGTGCAACAGAAGAACGGGCCGACCTTCGCCGCTCACAAACACGCGGTGCCTGAGACCATTGATTTCCAGGGTGATTGTTTCTGTGGTCACCTGGCTCTTCACCTTCTGCCATGGCGGCACGAGCTGCGGGGCGCGTAACTCGTTGTGGGGACAGTAGAGCGAGCGAGCACAAGAATGTCGAACGCAATTGCCAGACGCCCTGCGACTAGACTATCTCTACGGTCTGCCTCAATAGAGGCAGCCGGCTCCGGAGAGGTAGAAGGGCAGCTCTTCGCCGCTTTCGGTCAGGCATTCGCAGGTGAACTCGTCGATCGGTCCCTGGCATGACACCGCGTTGTTGGTCGGAAAGTTCGGCGGGGCGGCGTTGACTCCAACGCAGCTGTCGCAATCGCCGCCGTTCATCCCATTGCCGGGGTTCGAACTCGACGCGATGAACACCATGCCGTTGACGGTGACCGTCACGTCCCAGCTCGTCGTCTCCACGCTGGGTGGATCCTGCCACTGAACGACCCCGGAATTCACTTCGATGGTTCCGGTGAAGGTTCCCGTGACCATCAATGGTCCATTGAAGCTCGCCGAGTAGCTCGACGGGCCGGTGGGTGACACGAACAAGGCGAGCGATGCAGAGATCACTAAGCCGCCGACGCCGCACTCCGTGAGTGTCGCCTGCCCGGTGCTGCGGTCCACCGTCAACGTCCCTCCGCCTGGGCACGGAACGGTCGAGGTACTGCCGCCACCCTTGGCGGTGCTCGAAGGCAAGGCCGAGGCCGCAAGGGTGAGTTGTTCGGCGAGGTCGGTGAATGCCTCGACTAGATCGGGCATGATGGATTCGAAGACCCTCTGTACGTCTTCCTGGCTGTCGACCACGCCGCCGGGCTCCGAGGTGTCGCTGCTCCCGCAGGCGGCGGCGATGAGAAGGACGCCGCAAAACGACGCGAGTGAGAGATTGCGCATGGCCCTGGCCTTTCGTGCTGAGAGTTGCCGCCCGGCTGGTCTAGTCGGGCAGGACGAAGTAGTCCCGCGTGGTGAAGTAACGGTTCCCATCGGCGTCGATGGCGATCATGCCCACGAGATGTAGGCCGAGCTGAGGCTGGCTGGTTCCGCCGTCATAGAACGAAAGAAAGGTGAAGCCCGCGCTCCAGAGGTCGGCCTCGTTCTCATCGATCGTCGCTGGGTCGTCCAACG
>JAUXFZ010000400.1 GCA_030622585.1 Myxococcales bacterium | reverse complement strand
GCGCGCCACGCGACGCGTGGTGGGGGAACTTGCCCGGTGGGGGCGGACTCACTAGGGTTCGTTAGATGAAGCGGATTTGGCCCTTCGCGATATGCATCGGGCTGGTGGTGGCGTGCCACCAGCAGCAGAACGTGCGCCGCGAAGTGTGGCCCCCGCCGGGCGAGCCGCAGCCGGCCGTGGCCAAGGCGGTGGCGCCGGCGCCACCGCCGAAGGTCCTCGACCCCGTCCTCGTCGAGCTGCCCGAGAGGTCGACGGTCATGCAGGTCCGCAAGCAGCTCGACAAAGACAACCCTGGCCGAGCGCGTGAGCTCGCCGAAGCAGCGCTGCCGAGCGCCGGCGCCAACGAGAAAGGCCGTCTGCACTGGTTGGCCGCGAAGGCTGCGCTGGACGAAGGTTACAACAGCATCGCGCTCGCTCATCTCGACACGCTCGGCACGTTCAACCATCCACTTTCCCGTTGGGCCAAGCTGAAGCGCGCATCCCTGCTGCAGCGCAAGGACCCGGTGACCGCTGCGCAGATCGCTGCATCGTTGACCGACAACTGGGCCGGCGGCGGCCGCGCACGATCGATCGAGATGCGCACGGGTGGCACCAGCGGGTCCGGCACGCACCTCGAGGTCCGTCTGGACGGCAAGCCTCCGACAGTGGCGCGTCAACCGAGCGTGCGTCCGCGCATGCAGCAAAACCTCGACAAAGCCGAAGCCCTCTACGGCGCGAAACGCTATCGCGAGGCGGAGCGTCTGTTCGGTAAACTGATCAAACACCTCAAGACGGGCACGGTCGTATGGTGCAAGGCTCGCTACAAGCAGGGTCGCGCCCTCTTGCAAGCCCGTGAACGAACACGCGGCGCACCGATCATGCGCGACGTCGCCAATAGGTGCTCCCAGCTCGACACAGACACGCGTGCATGGGCACGGTACTACGCGGCACGCGCGTATGGCCGCATTGGTCAGTGGGACGAGTCGGTGCGGCAGTACGAAAAGCTCGAAGCAGAAGCGCCGGCCCATAGCCTCGCAGATGATTCGAGCTACCGCGCCGCGTTGGCCGAGCTCGAGAATGGCAAGTCGAAGGCGGCCCTGGCTCGCCTGGCCTCGATCCCAAGGCGATATCCCGAAGGCGACATGTGGCCGAGGGCGCTGTTCAAACTGGGGTGGATTCGGCTCCGTGACGGGGACTACGACGGCGCCTACGACCGTTTCGACGAGCTCGTCAAGCGCGGTGGCGACGAGCGCCAAGAGGGCATCACGGGGCGATCGAACTATTGGCGTGCGCGTACGCTTTTCATGATGGGTCGACGGATCGACGCGGTCGCAGCCTACGAGGAGATCGTTCGGCGTTGGCCGCTTCGCTACTACGCGCAGCAAGCCCTGTGGCGTCTGGGCGAGATCGTGCCGCAACGCGCGAAAGCTATTCTCACCGACATGCGCGCTGGGGACGAGCCGACACGCATGGTGTTCGCGTGGCGTGATGAGTTCGACGATCCCGCCTTCGATCGTTTGGTCGAGCTGTTGGCGGTCGACGAAATGACCTATGCGTCGGCCGAAATGTCGTCCCTCCACATGCTCGGCGCTGACGTTGATCCAGAAATGGCGGTCGTCGGCGCAGTGCTCCTGCAGCATGCCAGCGCGCAAACACGACTGAGTCGCGTCGTTCGCGCGCACTTCGAGGATTTCGAAGGGCTCCTACCCAAGGGCGAAGGCCGGCTGATCTGGGAGGCCACCTACCCGCAGGCGTTCTCACCACTGATCGAAGACGTGGCCGACAGCGAAGGCATCCCAGCGTCTTTCGTCCGTGCGATCGCACGCGAAGAAAGCTCCTTCGACCCCGAGGTCGTGTCCTGGGCGAAGGCCTACGGCTTGGTTCAACTGATCATGCCCACGGCGAAGCGCTTCGCGAGCGAGGTTGGCGAGAAGGCCACACCGCGCACGCTGAAGAAGCCCGCAGTCAATCTCAAGATCGGCGCGCGGTACATGGCTTGGCTCTGGGACCGCCTCAACGAGAACCCTGCACTGGTGCCGTCGGCATACAACGCTGGCGAAGGTGCCGTCCGCCGCTGGCTCCAGGAAGACGCGGCTCGCCCCCTCGACGTGTTCATCGAGGAGATTCCCTACGACGAGACACGACGGTACACCCGTCGCGTGCTGCAGACCTACGGTGTGTACCAGTGGCTCGCCAACGAGCAGCTCCCCGAGCTGCGGGCCAAGCTCCCCGTAACCAAGGGGTCGCAGCGGTTCAGCGCCCTCTAACAGAACGGCCTAGGTAATCACCTGCGGCAAGAGCGCGCCGAACTCGATCGCCTTGCTGATGTCCCCGTCGACGCGAAGCTTGCCCTGCACGAACGCGATCTGCGGGTCGAGCTTGCCGCGTAGAATCTCGGCGAGATGCGCATCGAGGATCGTCAGCGTCGCGTCCGCGGGCGTTCCGTTGCCTTCGGTGACGCTTCGGTCCTGGAGGTCGATCGTCCAGCTCTTCTCGTCCGCGCCCGTAATCCGAAGATGAAATTTCCCTTCTCCGAGCGAGCCGTCGGTGGGCGCCTCCTCCAGCGTCGACTTCATCTGGTTGACAAAGGCGGCCGCCACCTCGGCGACGGCCTGCGCCTGCGCTGCATCAGCCTCGGCATCGGGCTCCTGGTGCGGGAGGATGGCCGCCTCGAGCTCATTGGCGGATTCGCGCAGGTTCCGAGTAAACGCGTCTAAATCGGGCATGACGGCCGGCGACGACGTAGGGCTAATCGACAAGACCCCGTTGTAGCTGAGCACGGTGATGAGCAGGCCCATCCCGTCGACCAGCGGAGCCATCCCCATGAGTGCCAGCAGCTTGTGCCCCGCCATGTACATGTCGATCTGCGGCCCGGGCACGTTGGTGATCACCACATTGAATACCGGGGCGTGCATCTCGGAGATACGGAACCGTGAGTAGAGACGAAGCACTCGGGTGGCCAGGCCGAAGGGAATGAAATCCCACAGGTCGACGAACGCGCGAGTCGCGCCCGACTTTTCGAACGCCTTCCCGCCCTGGGTGTGCTTCTTGATGACGTTGAGACGTTCGACCGGATCGGCGACATCGGTGGCCAAATCGAGCAGCATGCCCGACACCTTGTTTCCCATGTCGCCATGCTCGTCGGTCCCTCGGGTCGAAACGGGAATCATCCCCAACAGGGGCTTGTCGGGTAACTCGCCCTTGTCGTCGAGGTAGCGTCGAAGCGCGCCGGCGCAGATCGCGAGAACGACGTCGTTCAACGTGCACCCGGCTATCTTGCGAATCGCTTTGACGCGGTCGAGCTCGAGCAAGGCGGTGTTCCAGATCCGCTGGCCGGTGACCGTATGGTTGATCGATGTGTGCGGCGCCGTCATCGGCACCGGAGGGGTTTCAATGCCCTTGTCTCGGACTCTCGCCGCGGCGCGAAGCGCGTGCGTAATCTCGCCCGCCACTCTCTTGATCTCGCTCGGCTTCCCCATGATCTTACGAGCGGTGTGCGAGAGCACCTCGAGCTCGTTCGGCACCGGGGCGACCGTCCTCGGCGGCGGCGGGCTAAAGGCCCTTGGCTCTTTGGTCATGTCGAGCAACACGCCCATCATATCGGTTCCAGAAACGCCATCGATCGCCGCGTGGTGCACTTTGCTGATCAACGCGACCGATCCGGGCGGCACTTGGGGAATGTTGTCG
>JAUXFZ010000031.1 GCA_030622585.1 Myxococcales bacterium | reverse complement strand
GCGTACGGGGAGAGCTCCGGACGTGATGCTTCGCAGATAAGATGAGAGAAAAAGACAATGAGCAAGAAACTATTCGTAGGTGGCCTCAGCTGGAACACGACCGACAGCGAGCTTCAGCAGGCTTTCGAAGCCTGTGGCAACGTGGCCGAGGCCAAGGTGATCACCGATCGGGAAACCGGTCGCTCGCGGGGCTTCGGCTTCGTGACGTATGAGGACGAGGGCAGCGCAGGCCGTGCAGTCGAGGAGCTCAACGGCTCCACACTGGACGGTCGCACCATCCGAGTCGACACGGCCAACGATCGTCCCCGCAACGACCGTGGTGGTTCAGGCGGCGGCGGCGGCGGCGGACGCTGGTAATCAACGCGTGAGCAACGACTTTGAATCCCTCGGGGTCGGCGGAGCGTTCCGCCGCGCCCTGGGGGACAAGGGCTACACACAGCCCACGCCCATCCAAACCCAAGCCATTCCCCAGCTGCTGCAGGGGAAGGATCTCCTGGGCGTTGCCCAGACTGGGACCGGCAAGACCGCCGCATTCGCGCTGCCTTTGCTGCAGCGACTCGACGACGAGAACTTGCGGCCCAAGCCCCGCCGGCCGCGGGCGCTGATTCTCGCGCCGACGCGCGAGCTGGCGCTACAGATTCACGAGGAGCTGACCAGCATTGGGCGATACACCAAGCTGCGTCACGCGTTCATCATTGGCGGCGTCAGTCAGAATCCTCAGATCAGGAGTCTGGCCCAGGGTCTCGACGTGCTCGTCGCGACGCCCGGCCGCTTGTTGGATCTGGCATCCCAACGGCACGTTGATCTGTCCGAAGTATCGGTCCTCGTGCTCGATGAAGCCGACCGGCTTCTCGACATGGGATTTGTACGCGACGTGAAGCGCATCGTCGCGCAGACGCCAAATAGCCGTCAGTCGCTTCTGTTCTCCGCCACCATGCCGAAAGAGGTTGCGGCGCTCGCTCGCGAGTTGCTCGATGACCCCGTTCGTGTGGACGTGTCGCCCAAAGAGATGACCGTGAACAAGATCGACCAGCGGGTCGTCATGGTCGACAATGCTGAGAAGCAGCGGATGCTCGAGCATCTATTGCGTGACGATGATGTCTCGAGAGCCATCGTCTTTACACGCACCAAGCACGGCGCCAACAAGGTGGCTCGTAAGCTCGAGAACGCCGGCATTGGCGCCGAGGCCATTCACGGCAACAAATCTCAAAACGCCCGACAGCGAGCGCTTCAAAGCTTCAAGAATGGGGACGCCTGGGTGCTGGTCGCGACAGATATTGCCGCGCGCGGCATTGACATCGACGCGGTCTCCCATGTGTTCAACTACGAGCTCCCCCACGAACCGGAAAGCTACGTGCACCGCATCGGCCGAACGGCTCGCGCGGGCGCCGCGGGAGCGGCCTGGTCGCTGGTGGACCCGTCGGAACGCGGCCGGCTACGAGCGGTGGAGAGGCTCATCAAGTTCTCTCCCACGCTGGTGCCGATAGAACTTCCGCCGCGGGACCCCGCCGAGCTGACTCAGGCTAGCCGGCAACAACCTCGCGGCTCTGCGAGGCCACCCGATTCACGGCGGCCCGGTACGCAGCGTCGGCGTCGACGACGGCGGCCGGCTGCTTAGTCCGAGCTAGGGCGCGCTGACGAAATCGTCGACGCGTTTCCACCAACCAAACAACCAACGCCGCCGCGCTTCTCCCTGTGGGATGTCGGCGGCGTTGATGCGCCAGATACGGATCTGGACCGTTTTCCCGACGACAGCGCCACTCAGCAAGTCCGAGACTTCGGCCATGCCCTCGAGACCGCGGTGCGCGACGATGAGCACGTCGGCGTCGGGGGCGGTGTCGAGGAGGGTGAGTGCGGCGCCGGGTTTGGGAGGAAGACAGTGCTGGAGCGACTCGGCCAGGGGCACTAGGTCGGGGTGGGTCTCGGCAAGTCTCTCGATAGCAATCCGCTTCTTGCGCTCGGTGAAGCGGGTGCCTTCGGGGTAGAGCAGCACGCCTCGTTCGCCGAGATTGTCGGCGAGCTGTCGAATGTTCGCCAGCTCTTCATCCGTATCGCCGCCGCGGTCGATGAAGTAGTAGTGCGAAGCATGGCCAGCGACGTCGAGGCACGGGTCGATCAATAGCTCGCGCTTGAATACGTACCGAAGCCGCAGGCCCGTGGCGTTGGACAGAAAGGCGACCGGGAGGAGTGTGTCGATGATGCTCGCGTGGCGGATGAACACCAAGACCGGGCCGGGGAGGATCTGCTCTTCGCCTTCAATCGATGCCGTGAGCGAAAGAAACAAGCAGAGCCATTCGAACATGAGGTTGCCCCACCAGCACTCGAGCCGGAAGAACAGAACCTCGCGGCGTTCGAGGTTGCCCGGGGTGATCAGGTAGATTCCCGCGGCAGCGACCAGGCCGACGAGCTCCGTCGCTAGGTAGGCCCACAAGAACATCATCAAGCGCAGGATGACAAACGAGCACCCGCGAAAGATACCGACCACGAATGCGACCGGGATCCACAGGGGTGCGAGCGCCGAAAGCAACACCCACAGGAGGAAGTATGTGGAGACAGTCATCACCCGTCGCCACGCCGGCGAGACCGAGCTCGAGTGCGAGAAGGCGATCGCTTGGACTAGCCAAGATCGGCGGCGCAGGTCGGTGGGCCGTATCGCCCCTCGTTGTCGCCCTGCTCCTGCCACGCGGGCAGTATGCGTTCGTTCGCCAAGTCTGACGAACGAAATTGGGCGGCTACGGCGAGGAAATGACCGACGCGATCACATCGTCGAACGCCGCACGGTGTGCCGTTACCGTTGCGTCCGGCCCGAGAAACTTGAAGTAGTAGGGGCCGCCGTCGGTGTTGACGATGGCGGCAAGCAAGCGCTGACCACCCTTGACCGGCTGCGCCTGTCCTGCTGCAGCCATTCCGCCGGCGTACTGGCCGGCGACCTCGACTTGGGTCACCTCGAAAGTCGAGATCTCGCTCGTGCTCTGCTTCGCGTCCGAGATCGGTGAACCATCGGCGTTGGCGAACTGTCCGATCCAGCGGTCGATGTTCGCCTTTGCGGTGCCTGCGCCTTGCGGCCCGAAAAAATAGACGATGAGCTCGGCCGGTCCCGCGGACCCCGAGGCGCTCACCTGGGCGCGACGCATCGACGAGTTGGGCTGTTGGGCTTCCCACTTGGGGGGCAGCTTGAAAGAGACTGCCCCGACGTCGATCATCCCCGACGCGTCAGGCTGGCCAGAGGCCGTGCCGCCAGGGTGGGGACTGTTCGGCGGAGCCATTCCGGCGTGCGGGTCTTGTGAGCCTTCGGCTTCGATCACGCCGGATGGTGTCGGGCCGGTCGAAGGGGCCCCGTCTTTTGGGGTCGGGCCCTTGCTCTGACAGGCCGTAACCAGCAGGAGCGCAACAGCCATTGCCAGCACATGAAGCGAACGGTTCAGATTCATGGCCGTAGTGGAGCACTTTGCGTCCCGCCCCTCAAGCGGTTCATACTCCGCCCCATATGAGACGCGCACGGGGATTCATCGACTTGGTATTCGACGTGGTCGAGGAGACGACCAATCTCGCCCAACGGACACACGACGCGGTCGTCGAGCGGTCCGTGCGCCGGTTTGCGCCTGTCGAGCCGGTCACGAGCACCGCCAAGGCCATCACGGGCGTCGAGACCGCGATTTCCGGAGGCGTCTTCGAGTCGATCCGGGTGATCAACGGGATCACCCGCTTCACGGTCAATGCCGTTGCGGATGTTGCCGAAGCCGGCCTCGATCAGGCGTCCGACACAGACGAGCTCGACCTTGCCACGCCACTCCGCTCGAGCGCGGCAGGGACCGCGAGCTGGTACGTCGACTACCTGCAGGCATCCCTCAACGGGTTTTGGGGCGATCATCTGAGCCGAAAAAACAGCCGGCTCGACCTCGGCATGACCCTTCGGCACCACGGACGGCACCTGCCCGCCACCCCGGAAGCCTTCGCCGCCGCCTTTGCGAACCCGACGAGCAAGGTCTGCGTCTTCGTGCACAGCCTGGCCGCCACCGAGTGGCTCTGGAGCCTGTCGTCAGAGGAGCACTATGGCGATCCCGACGTCACGTTCGGGACGCGTCTCGCCGACGACCTCGGCTACACGCCGATCTATCTTCGATACAACACCGGCAGGCACATTTCCGAGAACGGGCGCGCACTGGCAACGCTGCTCACCGAAGTGCTGAGCGCGTACCCCGTCCCGGTCGAAGAGATCACGCTCGTCGGGCACAGCATGGGTGGCTTGGTCGTGCGTAGCGCCGCGCACTATGCCCGTGAACACGACGAGCCCTGGGTTACACATCTCCGCCACGTCGCGTGTATCGGCTCTCCGCATCTCGGAGCTCCGCTCGAAAAAGCGGTCAACGTGCTTACCAACGTCTTACGTAAGGTGGACGCGGCGGGTGCGCACGTCCCAGCCGAGTTGCTCGATAGTCGGAGCGCCGGCGTCAAAGATCTTCGCTACGGCTACACCATCGACGAAGAATGGGAAGGCAAAGATCCAGACGAAGTGTTCGCCGATGCCCGCCGCAACGTGCCCCTGGTCGATGGGGTCGGTTACTACTTTCTGGCCGCAACGATCGCGCGTGACCCCGAGCATCCACTCGGCCAGCTGCTCGGTGATTTGATGGTTCGTCTGCCGAGCGCATCCGGCGAGGCACCCGAGCACGCCCGCCGCATCCATTTTTCAGGCGGAACGGTGTTCCCAGGGATGAATCACGTCCACATCGCCAACCACCCCGACGTCTACGAGGCCTTACGCGACTTGTTGGCGGCCTAGGCACGATCCATGCCGCCACGTTCCGACACCGAACCGAAGTCATCGACGACCATCGAGGCGCTCGAGCGCCGGAACGAGCTCATCCTGCAATGCGCTGGCGAGGGCATCTACGGGCTCGATCGAGATGGACTCACGACTTTCGTCAACCCGGCCGCGGCACAGATGCTCGGCTGGTCGGCCGAGGAGCTAATCGGCAAGCCGCAGCACGCGATCATTCACCATACCCGATCCGACGGCTCGGAATACCAGCGCGAAGCCTGCCCAATCTACAGTGCCTTCAAGGACGGTGAGGTTCACCGAGTCGATGATGAGGTGTTCTGGCGCAAAGACGGAACCAGCCTGCCGGTCGAGTACGTGAGCACCCCCATCCGCGATGAGAAAGGGCAGCTGGCTGGTGCGGTGGTTACCTTCAACGACATCAGTGAACGCAAACGCCAGGAGGAAGCGCTACGCGGTGCCCTTGCCGAGGTCCAACAGCTCAAGGAGCAGCTCGAGGCCGAGAACACCTATCTGCGCGAAGAGATTCAAGGGAGCCACAATTTCGAAGAGATCATCGGGAAGAGCGATTCCCTCGCGAAGACCAAGCATCGAATCGAGCAAGTGGCAGCAACCGATGCGACGGTTCTCGTTCTCGGTGAGACCGGGGTGGGCAAGGAGCTCGTGGCCAGGGCGGTCCACAACCTGAGCAAGAGAAGCAAGCGGCCGCTGGTCAAAGTGAACTGCGCTTCACTGCCCTCGACGCTGATCGAAAGCGAGCTATTTGGGCACGAAAAAGGGGCGTTTACCGGCGCGTCGGCCCGCAGAATTGGCCGTTTCGAGTTGGCGCACGGCGGAACGATCTTCCTCGACGAGGTTGGCGAGCTGCCCCTCGCGCTTCAGGCCAAGCTGCTCCGGGTGATCCAGGAAGGGGAGCTCGAGCGCCTCGGCGGCTCACGCACCATCGAAGTGGACGTTCGCATCGTCGCCGCCACCAACCGCGACCTGGCCAAAGCCGTTTGGGCGGGCGACTTCCGAGACGACCTGTACTACCGGCTCAACGTTTTTCCCGTGGAAGTGCCTCCGTTGCGAGACCGCAGGGACGACATCCCGCAGCTGGTGGCTCACTTCGTCGCGAAGTTGTCGGCGAAGCTCGCAAAGCCAATCGAGCATGTTCCGAACAACGTTCAAGCTGCTCTTCAACGCTATGACTGGCCGGGCAACGTGCGCGAGCTCGAAAACGTGATCGAACGAGCGATGATCCTGACGACCGACGCAACCCTTCGGGTGGACGAGGCGCTCGAGATCAGGCCGACGTCTCCAGCATTGACTTCCGAGCACCGCACGCTCGACGACGTCGAACGCGAGCATATCGTCAGCGTTCTCGAGCAAACCGAATGGCGCATGGAGGGCGATCGGGGCGCCGCTGTCATCCTCGGGCTGCATCCCAACACGCTTCGGTCACGCATGAAGAAGCTCGGCATCAGTAAGAAAACCGGCGCGACCTAGCGGCCTCCGAGATTTCGTGGCTCCACGAGATACCGTGGGTGCCAAGGGAGGCGTGCCCCGGCCGAAGGCGTTTCTTCGACTGGTTCGCGCGGTGTACGTCACGGCACACCGCTTGCAGAGATGGGTTGGTATCCAACTTTCGCTGCAGGAGGAAACCATGGCACTGCCCGACCCCGGAATGACAATCGACCCCGCGCGCACCGCCTTGGTCGTCACGGCCAGGACGGAACGATGAGCACTCCGATAAGCGATATCGCGTTCACGCCGGCTGTGAAAGGCATACAGAAACGCAAGGGTTCGCGAAAGGGCTATGCGCGCATGGCAGAGCGCGGAGGATGGAGTGACCGGGTCGACAGTGATCTGGAGGCCTTCATCGCCGAGCGTGACTCTTTCTATCTCGGAACAGCCAGCGCCGATGGGCGTCCGTACATCCAGCATCGCGGCGGGCCGAAGGGTTTCCTCAAGGTCCTCGATGAATCCACTCTCGCCTTCGCCGACTTCGCCGGCAATCGGCAGTACATCTCGATGGGCAATCTCTCGGAGAACGACCGTGCCTACCTCTTCCTGATGGACTACCCGAACCGGCGTCGCGTCAAGATCTGGGGACGTGCCGAGGTAGTCGAGGACGACGCAGCTCTTCTCGATCGCCTCGTCGACCCCGCGTACGACTCCCGGCCCGAACGCGTGTTCGTGTTTCACATCGAGGCCTGGGACACGAACTGCCCCCAGCACATTCGGCCGCGCTTCACCGAAGAAGAGGTAGCGCCGCTAATCGAGAAGCTCGGACGCCGAATCACCGACCTCGAAGGAGAGCTCGCTGCCCTAGTAGCGATCGACCGACGCAACACGCGAGAGCACGAACAACAACAAGGAGGAGAATCATGAAGTTAGCGAACATCATCCCCGAACGGTCCGCGAGCCTCGTCGTGGCGGCCCTCGTCGTAGCGTGCGGCGCCCTCGTGACTGCCGTCGCAGACACGAGTCAAGCGAAAGTCGCAGGCAAGAGTCCGAGCCAGACGCTCGACCTCACGCAGGTCGTGTACCGTACGGTCGAAATCGACGGCCAATCGATCTTCTATCGAGAGGCCGGCTCGCCCGATGCACCAACCCTGCTCCTGCTGCACGGGTTTCCGACGTCATCGCACATGTTTCGCTCGCTGATCCCAGCTCTTGCGGACCAGTTTCACCTGATCGCTCCGGACTACCCCGGCTACGGCAACAGCTCGATGCCCTCCGTCGACGAGTTCGAGTACAGCTTCGACAACCTGAGCCAGATCGTGGACAAGTTCACCGAAAAGCTCGGCCTTGATCACTACAGCTTGTACCTGATGGACTACGGCGCTCCGATTGGCTTCCGCATCGCTGCGAAGCACCCCGAGCGGGTCGATTCGCTCATCATTCAGAACGGCAACGCCTACGCCGAGGGCATCGACAACGACTTCTGGGAGCCCATCAAGGAGTACTGGAAAGACCGTGCCGCGGTGAACAAGGGACTCGACAACGATTGGTGGAAGAACGTCAAGGCCGCCTACAAGCAGCCAAACATGTCGAACGAAGATGCCCTTCGGTTCCTGGTCACGCTTGGAGCCACACAATGGCAGTACACCAATGGCGTGCGTAACGCAGAGACGATCAGCCCCGACAACTGGCACGTCACGCAGCGTTTGCTGGACCGCCCCGGAAACGCGGACATACAACTTCAGCTCTTCTATGACTACGGCAGTAATCCCCCGCTCTACCCCAGCTGGCAGGCATACTTTCGCGAGCATCAGCCGCGGACCTTGATCGTCTGGGGTGCCAAGGACGAGATCTTTCCTGCGGCGGGCGCCCACCCTTACAAACGGGACCTCGACAACCTGGAGTTCCACCTATTCGATACCGGCCATTTCGCGCTCGAAGAGGACGGGGCCCTGATCGCACAACGCATTCGAAGATTCCTGGCCCCGAAAGCTGGCCGACGCCGTGCGTCGGCACACGGGGACTGACTTTCATCCGCGATAACCGAGAGGGCGGCCCATGGGGGTCCGCCCTCTCGGCGTTTTGCGCGCGGGGCAGCGACTTGTTGGCGGCCTAGGCGGGTCGATGCAAAGCTGAGGTCCAATGGCGCCCCAACGACCTTCGGATTCTGCGGCGGAAGAAGTCCGCGCTGCGCTCGGCCCCGCGCTTCAGCGTTTCGGTGCGGACTACTGGCGCGAACAGGATGCGGCGAAAGCGTTCCCGGTTGAGTTCTTCGACGCGATCGGTGAGGCCGGCTACTTCGGCACGTTCATTCCGCAGGCGTACGGTGGCCTCGATGCGGGCGCGCGGGTAGCTGCTGTGCTCGTCGAGGAGATCAACCGTGCGGGGGGTGATGCCGCGTCGGTCAACGCACAGATGGCGATCTGCCGGACGCTTGTCCTGCACGGCAGCGAGGCGCTCAAGAAGAAGTATTTGCCTGGTGTCGCCTCCGGTGACATCCGGTTTCTCACGGTTGCGGCGACCGAGCCCGACAGCGGTGCCAACATGGCCGAGCTCGAGAGCACCGCGCGGCGCGAGGGCGACGAGTGGGTGATCAACGCGAGCAAGGTGTTGATCTCCTTTGCGGCGCATACGCGCCTGATGATCTTGCTCGCCCGGGCCGACGAGGGCACGACGCTGTTCCTTCTGGACCTCGATGAGGTCGCCGATCAGATCGAGATGCATCCGATCGACCTCATTTCGAACCGCATGACTTCGAGCTTGTTCATCGATGACCTTCGGGTCCCGGACAGCATGCGCATCGGCGCGGCCGGCGAGGGGCTGGCGTGCCTGATGAAGGGATTCGTGATTCGACGCGTGCTCGCGGCATCGGAGGCGATCGGCAACGCGCGCTTCCTGCTCGAACGAAGCATCGAGTACGCCAAGACTCGCAAGACATTCGGCCAATTGATCGGCGTGAACCAAGGCATCCAGTACCCGCTCGTGCAGGCTTACTCCAAGGTCGAGGCAGCCGACTTGATGCGCTGGGACGCCCTCGACCTCCTCGATCGCGGTGAGGACGCGGTGCCTCGCTCTGCGATGGTGAAGGTGTTGGCGTCCGAAGCGGCCTGGGAGACTTCCCGCGCGGCGCTGACCACATTTGGCGGCTGGGGCCTGGCTTCGGAGTACCACGTCGAGCGAAAGCTCCGTGAGGGCACCGTCTACGTGTTTAATAACCTCTTAATGAACTTGATCGCCGACCGCGCACTCGGGCTCCCCAAAAAATAGCCGACCGATCAGGCCGGCTGCGCGTCAGGATCATACGCACAGAGCGGGTCTTCGCCGAGCGGGTCACCGGTCATCGCATAGGCGCGCGCTCGCGAGCCGCCGCACGCGAACTTGAACTCGCAACGACCGCAGCGGCCTTTGTAATTCGACGGGTCCTGAATCTCGTGTAGCGCTTCGGACTCACGGTAGATTTCGTGCAGGGCCTGGTCCTTCACGTTCCCAAGAAGCGGATAGGGCAGGAACCCGGCTGGGTACACCTCGCCGAGGTGCGAGACGAAAATCACCCCGTTGCCATCGCGGATGCCGAACGCCATCTGGCGCGCGCGCGCCTGGATGTCCTCGAGAGACATGCCTTCGGCAAGCTTCTGCTGGATCCAGTAGCGTCGATAATGCGGCGCTTCGGTCGTGCCGACGCGGAAGGGCGCATCGCCTGAGATCGAATATACCCAGGCGAGCAGCTGCTCCACCTCGTCGGCGCTCGGCGTGTCGAGCTCGGACCCACGGCCGACGGGCACCAGCAAGAACAGGCTCCAACGGCGAACCGGAGGCGCTGCCGTGTCGCGCAGCAGCTCGTACATCGCCTGCACGTGCGGAAGCGTTTTCGCGGTGATGGTCGTGTTGACCTGCACCGGGATGTTGAATTCGCGCGCCCATTTCAGCGCGCGCATCGAGTAGTCGAACGTGCCCGGGACGTTGCGAAACGCGTCGTGCAGCTCGGCGGTGGGTCCATCGAGGCTGACGCCCATCGCGGTGACCCCCAGATCGCGGAATTGCTCGACCGTCTCGCGCTGCAGGAGCGGCGTCGTGCTCGGCGTAATCGACACGTGAATTGGAAGCGAGCGTCCGTACTCGATCAGCTCGGCGATGTCCGGCCGCTTGAGTGGGTCTCCGCCCGTGAGCACGAGCATGCTGCCGAGCTCTTGGACGCTGCGCATCAGAGCCTTGCCTTGCTCGGTCGTCAGCTCGCCCGGGTCGCGATGCGGGATCGCGCTCGCGCGACAATGCTGGCACGCGAGGTCGCACGAGATGGTCGTCTCCCAGTACACGTTGCGTGGCTGACGACGGTAGAGGAATCCCTGATATTTGGTTCCGACGGTTTGAAGTTCCATCAGGCTTGCTCTTTCTCACGAATCACGCCGCCGAGGCGGTCCGCCCAGTTCTCGGGGTAGCCCTCGTAGTACCGGGTCCATTGCTGGCCGGTGATTTCGCGAAACACGAAGGCGTAGGCTGCACGCGAGATAGACGGCAAGCCCACGACCGGCAAGTAGAGCCAGCCGAGCAGTCGAGATTGCTTGGTGTGCCCGAGCTCATGGGCCCGGTTGCGCGCGTCCAGGTCGTGCCAACGGCTGTTTTCACGGCTCCAGAACACGATGTGCCCGAGCGAGATCCCGGTCCCCCTGGACTCGACGACCAACCGGCCGTCCTCGACCTCGATCTGGACGATGCGCTTTCGCGCCGCTTCCGCCCCCAGCATGGCCGCGCCGAGCGCGGTTTGTGGTGCTTCCCAGACGAGCGACAGGCCGCGGCCGAGCAAAGACATCACGGCCACGTTAGCACCGTCCCGTCAGGCCACTACTCGAAGAGCTCGAGGTAGTCGCCGTAGCCTTCTTCTGCGAGGTCTTCTTTGGCGATGAACCGCAAGGACGCGCTGTTGATGCAATAGCGCATCCCGGTCGGAGCCGGCCCGTCTTCGAAGATGTGTCCGAGGTGACTGTCACCCTGCGTGCTTCGGACTTCGGTCCGCGTCGCCATCAGCTGGCGGTCGGTGCGCTCCGTGACGTTCTCTTTGGCGATGGGCTTGGTGAAGCTCGGCCATCCGGTGCCGCTCTTGAACTTGTCGGTCGAGCTGAACAGAGCCTCGCCGCTCACGACATCGACGTAGATGCCATCCGTCTTGTTGTCCCAGAACTCGTTTCGGAACGGCGGCTCGGTGCCTTCTTCTTGGGTCACGGCGTACTGCAAGGGCGTTAGGTCCTTGCGCAGCTCGGCCTCCGCGGGCTTGTCGAATTGCTTGCTCTTGTCGGACATCGGTTTCTTCTTTGCGGCTTGGGGTTTTACGGGTGGTGCCAGTGGCCGGTTACCCCACACGGATGTCAGGAACTCCTCGCGGCCCGACCCCCGGCGGTAGCGCTTGTAGCTGACCGGATCCTTCTTGTAATAGTCCTGATGGTAGATCTCGGCCGCGTAGAACGGCCTAGCCCAGCGAATCTCGGTCACGATGGGCGCCTTGAAAATCCCACTCTTCTCGAGCTCGCGCTGCGAGGCCGTCGCGAGTGCATGTTGCTCGCGGCCGAGCGCGAAAATAGCCGTTCGATACTGCTTGC
>JAUXFZ010000279.1 GCA_030622585.1 Myxococcales bacterium | reverse complement strand
TGCCAATCGTCGCAACCTCGTGCTCGACATCAAAGTCGCGGACGATACACCCAAGATTTGGGGAGACCCCGTTCGACTGCGACAGATCTTACTCAACCTGGCGGACAACGCGTTGAAGTTTAGCCATGACGGCGGAGCGGTGATGCTCGCTGCCGAGCCGGGTGATCTCGATACCGGAGGCCCAGCTGGCCTGGGCGACGCATTGTTCGCCGTAAGCCGCCCCGCAGTGGTCCTGGCTGTGCGCGACGCCGGAATCGGCATTCCCGAAGAGAGCCTCTCGAGGATTTTCGATGCGTTCTACCAGGTCGACTCGGGAACTACGCGAGCCCATGGTGGCGCCGGTCTCGGGCTTTCAATCGTCAAACAACTGGTAGACGGCCATGACGGAAAGATCGACGTGACCAGCACGCGCGACGAGGGCACAATCTTCGTCGTGAAGCTTCCCGCCGCCAACGACGATGCATGACGAGTTTGCCAAAATCGAATGGTTGAAGAGCCGCTTCGACCTCGATGGCGAGTCCAAGAAACCGATTGTCGGGATCGGCGACGACGCCGCGGTTCTCGACTTGGGCGCCGGGCCCACCGTAGTCACGGTCGACACTCACGTCGAAGGCGTCCACTTCACGCGCGACCTGATCTCCTGTCGTGACCTGGGGTACCGCGCGATGGTCGCAGCCGCGAGCGACGTGTGGGCGATGGCAGCGATGCCAAGTGCCTCCGTCGTCGCCCTCTCCCTCCCGGCCGACTTGTCGGACGAACAGTTTCGTGAATTGATCGAGGGCCTCGCCGAAGCCGCGCACAGCACCGGGGCACGTGTTGTCGGTGGAAATTTGAGCCGTGGCCCATCGCTAACGGTCACCACGACGGTCCTGGGATCGCCTGTCGGGGAGTCGGTGACGCGTAGCGGTGCCCGTCCCGGCGACGGGGTCTATGTGACCGGGACACTGGGCTCGGCCGCCCTCGGACTTGCGGTCCTTCAGACCCGGGACCTCGAGACCGGTCACGCTCCGAGCTTCGTCAAACGGTGGAGGCGCCCGCCGCTGCATGGCGCCGCGGCGAAAGCTCTTGCCAGCATCGCGACCGCAGCGGTCGACGTCTCCGACGGCTGTCTGCAAGACCTACAGCACGTGTGCGCCGCCTCGAACGTGGGCGCGATCTTGAGCGCCGATGCGATCCCGAACGCACCCGACTACAAAGCGACATGCGAGGGCCTCGGCCGCGATCCGACCGCGCTCTCACTCACCGGTGGCGAGGACTACGAGCTGATGTTCACCGCGCCCGAATCTCCCGAAGCGAAAGCGTTAGGAACCAAGATCGGACGAATCGTCGACGGCTCCGGAGTACGAGTGATCGACGAAGCGGGCCAAGCAATCGAATTCGCTGAAACCGGGTTCCGTCACTTCTCGTAGATCCACGCCGCGCGGCGCTCGTCTTCGAACTTGGCTGCGCCGCGCGCCTCTTCCGCGAGGACCTCGTCGACCGATGCCCCGGCGTCAACCGCGGTGCGAAATTCGGGACCGCCGGTGAGCAGATCGATCGCGGGACGGTCGGACACGAACTCGTACACCTCGGTCCTCCACCGTTCTTCGGCGGGCACGGCCGGAAGCACCGCCCCAAGCATTCGCAGGTACGTCTCGTAGGGTCGAAACACCCAGGGATCCGTGACGTGAAGTTGCACGCCGGAGCAGGTGCCGCCCGCGTGCTTTTGGAATGTCGGCACGAACTCGGCGGGCCCCAGCGAGACGCCGTGGAGATCGAGCTCCAACAGCGGGCCCACGTCTAGGCCGGGCGCGCCCCAGAGCTCAAACGGCCTCGTGGTGCCCCTCCCCTCGGAAAGCTTGGTCCCCTCGACTAGGCATCCGCCCGGATAAACCAGGGCGGTGTCGAGCGTCGGCATATTCGGGGACGGCATCACCCACGGAAGATCGGTGTCCCACCATTCCAACGCGCGCCGCCACCCGTCCATCTCCACGACCTGGAGCACCTCGGAGTCGATCCCGTCGCGGTCGCAAACCCACCGCATGAGCTCCGCAATCGTCAGGCCGTGCCGTACCGCGATCGGATACAGCCCCACGAACGAGAGGTAGCCTTCACGCTGCGGCGCGCCCTCGACGCGCACGCCGCCCAGTGGGTTGGGACGGTCGAGGATCACTACCTCCGTCCCAACAGCCGCGGCGACTTTCATCGTTAGGGCGGCGGTCCAAACGTAGGTGTAGTAGCGAGAGCCGACGTCCTGCAGGTCGATCACGATCGCGTCCAGGCCTCGCAACCACTCCGGCTGCGGGCTCAAGTCTTGCGCGTCGTCGCCATAGAGCGAATACACCGGAATCTCAGGCGCGTCGTCGCTCCCGACGCCGACCATATCCTGGGCGGCGCCTGCAAATCCATGCTCGGGACCAAAGAGCGCACGCACCTGAGCGCCTGCTTGCCGCAAAACCAACGACGCCGGGCGCAGCAAACGGTCGACACTAGCCCCGTGCGCCAGCAGCCCCACGTTTCGTCCCGCGACCAAACGGACCGCCCCTGGGTCACCGTCGGCGATTCGGTCGAGCCCTGTACGAACGCCCGTCAATCTACCTCGCCGACGGCCGGCGCCTCGGTGCTTTCACCGGCGCACAGATAGAGCAGCGCCATGCGCACGGCGACGCCAGCCTCAACCTGCTGCAGAACGACACTGCGCTCGCCGTCAGCGATGCTCGGTTCGATCTCGATGCCCCGGTTCATCGGGCCCGGATGCATGACGATGGCATCGGGCTTCGCGTGAGCAAGCGTTGCCGGACCGATCCCGAACGTGCGCGCGTACTCACGAAGGCTCGGAAGGAGCGCGCCCGCGAGACGCTCTTGCTGAATGCGCAGGACCATCACGACATCCGCGCCCTTGAGCGCTTCCTCGAGCCGGTCGAACACCCGCACACCAAGAGCGTCGACGCCGGTCGGCAGTAGTGTGCGCGGGCCGACGACTCGAACGTCGCATCCAAAGAGGTTCAGCAGGTGTGCGTTGGAACGCGCGACGCGCGAGTGGGCGATGTCGCCAACGATGGTGACGGCCAAATCGTCGAGCCGGCCTTTCTCATGCCGGATCGTGAACGCGTCGAGTAGCGCCTGCGTCGGGTGGGCATGCATCCCGTCGCCTGCGTTGATGACGCTGCAGTCGACCTTGGAAGCGACGTAGCTCGGCGCGCCCGAAGCATTGTGTCGGATGACGATCACATCGGGATGCATCGCCTCGAGCGTTCGGCAGGTGTCCTGGAGCGTCTCGCCCTTCTTCACGCTCGACGCCGACACGCTCATGTTGATGACGTCGGCGCTCAGGCGCTTCGCTGCGAGCTCGAACGACGTCCGGGTTCGTGTGGACGCCTCGTAGAAGAGATTGATGACCGTCTTGCCGCGAAGCGTGGGCACCTTGCGCACCGGCCGTCGGGACACTTGGAGGAACGCTTCGGCCGTGTCGAGGATTCGCTCGACGTCAGGGCGGGTGAGGCCTTCGACGTCGAGGAGGCTGCGGTGAGGGAACGCTTCCATCACGCCGCCTCCGTAACCACCACGCGATCCGGACCGGCCGCGTCAATCCACACGTCCAGCCGCGCACCCTGATCGACTTCGATCGTACGACCGACGAAATCCGGTGCGATGGGAAGCTCACGGCCTCCGCGGTCGCAAAGCGCCGCAAGCCAAATCCGTGCGGGGCGACCGTGGTCTTGGAGGCACTCGATGGCGGCGCGCACGGTGCGCCCCGTATGAAGGACATCGTCGACGAGCACGACGTGACGGCCGTTGACGTCGAACGGAATGTCGCTCGGCCCGATCTTGGGGTTGGGAAGCGCTGTGGCTGCGTCGTCCCGATAGAGCGAGATGTCGACCGTCCCGACCGGAGGCGGTCTCCCCTCGACCTTCGCGATCTCGTCCGCGATGCGCTTGGACAGCGAGACCCCGCCGCGGCGAACGCCGACGAGGGTCAGGTCTTCGATGCCGGAGGTCGCTTCGAGAATCGCAACGGCAATGCGGCGGATGCTCCGTTGGATAGCCTCCGCATCGAGTACGACCTTCTGAGTTCGAGCCACGTTCAGCGGAGTGTGTGTGAAAACACCCGGGCCTTCAAGCCTACGCGACCGATAGGCCCCCATCGATGGTGACCAGGCTTCCCGTCTGCCAGGTTTGATCGAGCACATGGACGATGACGGCGGCGACTTCCTCTGGTTTTCCAAGGCGTCCAAGCGGGTGCAACGCAGCCAACGCGTCGAGCTGAGATGCGACGCGCTGCTCGAGCTCTTCCCCCGTAAGGGACTCGCCCGGACGCAGCCGCGGCGTGCGCAGCATGTCCGTGTTCACACCGCCCGGCAGTACTGCGTTCACCCGTACGCCCGCTGGTGCAAGCTCCAGCGCGAGGCCCTTCGTGAGGGTATTGAGTGCCGCCTTGGTAGCCGCGTAGACGACAGTGGTCTGCGCGACGTGCTCCGACAGCGTGCTCGAGACGTTGACGATCGAGCCCCCGCGGCCGCGAAGGTGCTTCGCGACCCCCTGCGACAACAGCAGCGGGGCGATGAGGTTGACCCGAAACTGGGCCTCGATGGACTCGAGGCTAGCGGAAATGACAGGCTCGTAGCTCGCGACGCCGGCGCAGTTCACCAAGCCATCGACGGATCCAAATGCGTCGATGGCGCGCCTGGCCGCCGCGGGGACCGCCGCCAGGTCCGAAAGGTCTGCGGCGACGACAAGTCGGAGGC
>JAUXFZ010000149.1 GCA_030622585.1 Myxococcales bacterium | reverse complement strand
GAGGGGTGATTTCGCGGCTCAAGGGGCTGCTCGCGGCCTATCCCGGCAGCGGCGTCGAGTCCAAGGCATTACTCCTGCTCGGAGAGGTCTACTTGAAGAACTCCGAGGTCGAGGCAGCTCGCCAGACCTTCAACGAGATCGTCCAGCGTTTCCCGGAGAGCGGCGAGGCCAAGAAGGCACGGGCCCTCCTTGGCAAGATGGGCTGACGCGCCGAGCGCGGATTTCTGGCCACCGATCCGGCCGATCGCTACCTTCGGCTCCATGGCTCCCTGGGCAGAACAGATTCTGGAGGCGGCGAACGCACACTACGACCGCGCCGAGTACGCGCTCGCTCAGCCCTACTACGAGAAGCTGGTGCAGCAGGGACTGCGCTATCCGGACGTGTTCAATCGGCTCGGCGTCATCTATCACCTGAATGGTCGGCTCCCCGAAGCGCGCTGGTGCTTCGAGCAGGCGCTCGAGGTCAACTCCGGCTATCTCGAGGCGTCGCTCAATCTCACAGTGACATGCAACGAGCTTGGGGAGTACGCGTCGGGCGTTCGCACGCTGCAGCAGGCTCAACGCCACTCCGACTCGTCGAACGACGCGTACCGGCGCGGCAAGGTAGCGAACCTTCACCGTTCGCTCGCTCGCTCATACCTCGACCTAGATCGTCCCGAGGACGCGATGCACGAGTTCGGTCGCGCGCTCCGGCTCCGTCCGAAGTTCCACGACATCCGTCTCGAGCTTGCCAAACTGCTCCGGATGCGCGGCAACGCCCACGGCGCCCGCGAGGAACTCACCCTCATCTTACAGCTGGACCCGGAGCACCACGACGCGCGAGCGTTGCTGGGTGTTATCGAAATCGAGACGGGAGACCACAACCAGGGCCTGCAGCATCTACGCGCAGTGATCGACGAGTGCGCCGACCATGCGGTCGCCCACGCCTACCTCCAGCAGGCCGATTCCGACTACCGGCGCGCTTCCTGAAGCCGGTCGCCGGGTCGCTTTGTGGCCGCTCCAAACGGTGCCACACTCTCCCACACGTGCCCCCGACCGTCCTCCTGCTTGACGACGACACTCAGTTTCGATCGAGTGTCACTCCCGCGCTCGAAGCGTTCGGGCTTCGCGTCCTGAACGCGACCAAGGGCAGTATCGCCCGCGCCTTGCTGGAAGAAGAGGAGCCGTCGTTGCTCATCGTCGACGGCCTGCTCCCCGACACCAACGGGATCGGCTGGATCGAGCGCCTCCGCGGCGACGGCATCGATATCCCGATCATTTTCGTTTCCGCGTTCTACAGAGACCTGACGACGTTCAAGCACCTCACCAGCGAGCTCGACGTGCTCAAGGTGTTCCACAAGCCTGTTGCCGTGGAACGATTCGCCCGCGAGGTGGCCAACGCGGTGTCCGCTCCGATGAGTCTGACGCCGGCCGCAAACGGGCCCGCGGATGACCCAGCCGACCGAGTGATCTTCCCGGACGAGGACTCCGAGCCCGGTGTCGACGCCGAGAAGGCGAAGCAGTCGTACACCAGTCTGCTTCCGATCGCAGCAGACAAACTGACCGGCGCGATCCGTCGAGTGCACTCCGAGGCCGATCGAACCAGTGTGGTCGCAGAAGCGCTTCGCCAGGCACACGACCTGCACGGCGCTGCACAAACCCACGGCTTCGCGGAGATCTCCGAGGCGGTAGGCCGAATCGAAAGCCAGCTTCGTCACCTGCAGAAGTCGGGACGGCTCGATTGGACGACCATGTTCGAGTCGATCGATGAGGTTCGCGTCCATGCCGCCGCCGCGGTTGGGCGGGCGATCGACACGGGATCCATGGCGGCGGCTCCGCCCTCGGTCACTCCGGCTGCGACGTTCTTTCTGCACCGCCCCGTTCCGAAGGATTTCGTTCCGACCTTGCTGGTGCTCGAAGACGACCCCGCGATGATCGCCTACCTGCGGTCCGCCCTCGACGAGGTGCTCGTCCACTTGAGGCCCGTTTCGACCGTCGATGAGGCGCTCAAGATCGCCAGCTGGAATCCGCCCACCGCCGTCCTCGTGGGCTGGCCTCTCGAGGACCGAGAGGCACTCCCCGAGTTTTTTCAGATGTTCCGCGGCATGCACGGCTGCGCAGAGGCGCCTGTCGTTCTGCTCTCGCTCGATGATGACCCGCACACCCGCGCTCTCGCTGCGCAGCTAGGCGTCGACATCTTCCTGCCGCATCCCATAGAGCTCGTCCGGCTACATCACGCGATAGGCACCGCGGTCGATCGCGCCATGACCCCTCGGCCCAAGGTTGCCGTCCTTCGTGATCCAGATGCGGCGCGGCAGATCGAAGAAGCCGGCATCCAATGTTTCCTCTACTTCAGTCTCGAGGAGCTCCTGCGCGAGATCGACATTCAGTGTCCAGACGCGGTCCTGCTGGGGTCCAGCGTCGCCGCAAAGCAGGTGCCCGCGATCATCCGCATGTCGGCCTGGGATTCGGATTTCGCGTTGCTGTGCTTCGATGATTCCCCGCTCGCCGGCGAGGTCGAGGTCGGCGAACCTCTTGGCCGCGCGTCTGGCTGGCTGGTGAACCTGCACCGCGAGGCGGAGCGGATGGCGCGACTCCGCCGGCAGCAGTTGCGTTGTGGTCAGACCGGGTTGCTCGCTCGGGCGGGCGCGGTTGCGGCCCTCGAAGTGGGTCTATCATCCGCGCAGCGAAACGGCCGCACCTACTCGCTGGGCCTCCTCCAGGCGACGGGCCTCGATGGTCTCGATCACGTCAAGGCACGACGCCTGCGAACTCATTTGGGCCGATTGCTCTACGGACGATTCCGCCGCGAAGACGTCCGAGGCCGTTGGGATGAGAACACGTTCGTGGTCGGGTTCGACGGCTCTAGCGCCCGGGCGGTCGTCGAGGTCATCCGTCGGCTCCAAGGGGATCTCGACGCTCAACGCACACGGCAGCCCGAGGAACTCTCCTTTCTGCACGCTGCGGTGGGACTGGCCTCATACCCGCTCGACGGTGACACGACGCGGTCCCTGATTCTCGCTGCTCACGAGCGTCTCGAAGCCGCCGTGAAACGCGAGTCGGATGCGCTGGTTTGGCGGTAGTGCCGCGGCTCGCGCGTCGCGCGGGGACAGGCTACACTTTGGGCATCGAACCGACCGCGCAGCGCGGCCCCGTTGAGGCCGGTGTAGCCGCCGACATTGAAGTCGCCGATCCCGGTGTGCTCCTAAAGCTGACTGGCCCTGGCGGCTCCAACTTGCGCATCCTCGAGGCTGAGCTCGGGGTGTCGATGGGTCTGCGCGGGTCCACGATTCACATCCAGGGGCCGACCCGCGATGTCGAGTTGGTGGAGCGGGTCCTGTACGAGCTGATCGACGCGCTGCAGTTCCGTGACCTCAGTTCCATCGAGATGGCGCGCGCCGCGAGGACTCTCCGCTCCCACCCGCAGATGAGGCTGCGCGCGCTGCTAGACGACGTCGTACTGACGACCTCCAGCCGACGCATCGTATCGCCCAAGGGCGTCGCCCAGCAAACCTACGTGCAGGCGATGCGGAGCTACGACATTGTCTTCGGGATCGGTCCCGCAGGCACCGGCAAGACGTACCTCGCCATGGCGATGGCCATTCGCGCGCTCGAGGAGCGGCAGGTCAAACGAATCGTTCTGACCCGGCCTGCGGTCGAAGCCGGCGAGCGGCTTGGGTTCCTGCCGGGTGATTTGGCTGAGAAGATCAACCCGTACCTGCGGCCCCTCTACGATGCATTGCACGACATGATGGAGCCCGGCCGCGTGTCCATGCTGATCGAGCGGGGCACGATCGAGGTGGCACCCCTGGCCTTCATGCGCGGCCGAACACTGAACGACGCCTTCGTTGTCCTCGACGAGGCGCAGAATACGACGGCGGAGCAGATGAAGATGTTTCTCACTCGTCTGGGGTTCGATTCGAAAACCGTCATCACTGGCGATGTGACCCAGATTGATCTTCCCGGCGGGGCGCGGAGCGGGCTCCGGCACGCCGAAAAAGTGCTCTCGAAGATCGAGGGAATCGACTTCGTTTACTTTTCGCATGCCGACGTGGTCCGACATCCACTTGTGCAACAGATCGTCAAGGCATACGACGTTCACGAATCAGGCTCTTCGGGCGGTGACATCTAACCGCCGCCTGGTATGCTAGCCGCCACATGAAAGACGGAATCTACGACGGCGCGCTGGATCTGATCGGCCACACGCCTCTGGTCAGGCTCGCACGAATTACCGGTGACGAGGGTGCAGAGATCTGCGGGAAGCTCGAATCGCACAACGTGGCGGGTTCGGTGAAGGACCGCCCGGCGCTCTCGATGATCCTCGCAGCAGAAGAGTCCGGCGAGCTCGTGCCGGGGTCGACCGTCGTCGAGGCGACCAGCGGCAACACCGGTATCAGTCTCGCGATGATCTGCGCCGTTCGGGGGTACCGCTGCGTCATCGTGATGCCCGAGGACATGAGCGCGGCTCGCCGTCACCTGTTGAAGTCGTACGGTGCCGAGGTGGTGTTGACCGGTGCGGAGGACGGCATGGCCGGCGCCGTCGAGCAGGCGGAGCGCTTGATGCAAGCAACACCCGGTTCCTTGATGTGCGGTCAGTTCGAGAACCCCGCCAATCCGGACATCCACTCGAAGACGACGGCAGAGGAAATCTGGGAGGCCACCGCCGGCAAGATTGACGCATTCGTCGTGGGCGTGGGCACCGGAGGCACGCTCACCGGCGTCGGACGCGTGCTCAAGGATCGCAATCCAAACATTCGTATCGTGGCGGTCGAACCGCGTGCGAGCGCCGTACTCTCGGGCGGGAAGCCGGGGCTGCACGGTATCCAAGGGCTCGGCGCCGGCTTCACCCCCGCGGTGCTCGACACCGACCTAGTGGACGAGGTGATCACCGTCACGGACCTAGCCGCCGAGCGCATGACCAAGCGTCTTGCCCGCGAGGAAGGCCTGTTGTTGGGACCCTCCTCCGGCGCGAATGTCCACGCGGCGCTCGAGGTGTCACGTCGGATGCAGAACGCGGAGCGAGTGGTCACCATCCTGTGCGATGGGGGCGAACGGTACCTCTGCTGATCACGCATGACCGAGCTCGTCAAAGTCTCGCGCGCCTTGAGCCGTGCGGTGTCGCGCCTCGAGTTCGGCGGGCCCGTCACCCATGTCTACAACCCCCTTCGGTACGCAAAGCTCCCGCATGAGCTCTACCTGAGCCGTTTTGGGGCGGGCCCCAAAGAGGTTGTGTTCGTCGGGATGAACCCCGGGCCCTTCGGGATGGGGCAAACCGGCGTGCCGTTCGGCGACGTGGGGTTCGTTCGCGATTGGATGGGTATCGAGGCGTCGGTCGACCGCCCACCTGACGAACATCCGAAGCGCCCCGTGCTCGGTTTCGCCTGCCAGCGGTCCGAAATCAGTGGCTCGCGTGTTTGGGGATGGGCGCGGGACCGCTTCGGCACACCGGAACGCTTCTTTTCCCGTTTCTTCGTGACCAACTACTGTCCGCTGCTCTTCATGGAATCGACTGGGCGCAATCGGACGCCCGACAAGCTGTCGGCCGATGAGCGCGAGGCGTTGCTGTCTGCGTGCGACAAGGCGCTGCGCGCCGTGGTCGAGATCCTCGAGCCAAAGATCGTCGTTGGAGTCGGTGCTTGGGCGACGAAACGCGTGCGTGCGGCCCTTGGCGACGCGGGCCCGGCGATCGGAACCGTCCTGCATCCGAGCCCTGCCAGCCCGAAGGCCAATCGCGGCTGGGCGCCGCAAGCAGAAGGCGATTTACGGGCCCTCGGCATCAAGTTATAGGGACCGCGGGCAGGCGCATGCGCTATGCTGCGCCGTGGGGGTCGAGCCGATGCTGAACAAAGCCGTCCAAGTTGCGGGCACCATGCTCCTCAGCGTGTTGGGGCTGGTGGTCCTGGTGGTCCTGGTGGTCCTGGCGGGGCTGGGATGCGGGCACGAGCCTGCGGCCACACAGGAGGTGCGCAGCGCCGCGTCGGTCGATCTCGACTGCGACCCTTCGATGATCGAGTTCGTCGGCAACGCACCCACGGTGAAGCGCGTTAGTGGTTGCGGTCGTTCGCTGACCTACATGTCCAAGTGCAACGCCACGGCTGGCGGCGGCCAAGATTGTCGCTGGAAGGCCGTGCGAGATGACAGCAATGACCTGAACTAGCCACCGTCGGGCTGCAGCGCGAGTAGTTGTTCTCGCAGTTCGGCGACCGCGGGGTTGGTCGGGTCGATGTCGCTGGCGCGATCGAGCGCCGCCGCCGCTGCGACTAGATCCCCGCGGCCAAGCGCCTCGCGGACTCTCGCCAACTCGTCTTTGGCGGCCTCCTCTCGCTCGTGAGGGGAAAGGGCACCAGTCTCAGTGCCAGTGCCAGTGCCAGTGCCAGTGCCAGTGTCAGTGCCAGTGTCAGTGCCAGTGCCAGTGTCAGTGCCAGTGTCAGTGCCAGT
>JAUXFZ010000130.1 GCA_030622585.1 Myxococcales bacterium | reverse complement strand
GGCTACCTCAGCCCTAACCAATTCGAACAGAGGCATTTCTTGAACCAGGCTCAAGCCGCGTAAGTAACCCGTCCACTTTTTCCAGGGAAGGTCACTGACACTGACACTGGCAGAATGGGCCCCTTGAGAAAGGGGACCGTCCCCTTTTCGTGCCCGGGCTCTAGCTATCCATGAAGGAGCGGAGCTGCTTTGAACGGCTGGGGTGCCTTAGCTTGCGTAGGGCCTTGGCTTCGATTTGGCGGATGCGTTCGCGGGTTACTTCGAAGTCTTGGCCTACCTCTTCGAGGGTGTGGTCGCTCTTTTCGCCTATGCCGAAGCGCATGCGGAGGACTTTTTCTTCTCGGGGGGTCAGGGTTTTGAGGACGCGGCGGGTTTGGTCTTCGAGGTTGCCATCGATGACGGCCTCGACGGGGGACACTGCGTTCTTGTCCTCGATGAAGTCGCCGAGGTGGTTGTCTTCTTCTTCGCCGATTGGGGTCTCGAGGCTGATGGGCTCTTTCGCGATCTTGAGGACCTTGCGGACCTTCTCGAGCGGCATCTCCATGCGCTCGGCGATCTCTTCGGGGTCTGGCTCGCGGCCGAGCTCTTGGACCAAGTAGCGCGACGTACGGATCAACTTGTTGATCGTTTCGATCATGTGGACGGGGATTCGAATCGTGCGGGCCTGGTCCGCGATCGCGCGGGTGATGGCCTGACGAATCCACCAGGTGGCGTACGTGGAGAACTTGTAGCCGCGGCGGTACTCGAACTTGTCGACCGCCTTCATCAGGCCGATGTTGCCCTCCTGGATCAGGTCGAGGAACTGCAAGCCGCGGTTGGTGTACTTCTTGGCGATCGAAACGACGAGACGAAGGTTGGCTTCGACGAGCTCTGCCTTCGCACGCTCGGATTGCCGCTCGCCTTTTGCGAGCGCTCGATACGTGTCTCGCAACTGATCGACCGGCTGCCCCATGTCTTCTTCGACATCGGCAATCGCCTTGTGCGCGTCGCGGATGTGCTCCTCCGAAAGAAGGATCTGCTCTTCGGAGCCGTACTTCCGGTGCACTCTCTTCTCGACTGCCTTGCTCTCTTGCATGTCGCGAAGGATGCGCCTGATGTCCTTGAACTTGAGGCCGCCTACACGCGCCTCGGCTTCACCAACCTCGCGCTCCGCGCGTTCGACGCGGCGGGTGTACCCCTTGATGCTGGCAACCACTCGATCGACTTGCTTCCTGGTGAGGTTGAGCTCGCGCAAGAGGGAGACTCGATCGTCGAGATGCTTGTCGAGCTGCGCCGCATGCTGCTTCTTGCTCCGGTCCGAGACTCGTCGCTTGCTCTCGAGCTCGCCCTGCACCTTGGCCATCGCCGACTCGATGCGCTTGACCTTGTCGAAGAGCTTGAGGGAGCGGACCTTAGCCGCCTCGAAATCGACCTCTTCCTCTTTGTCGAGGTCGCGAACGACGTCTTTGACTCGCAACTTGCCCTTTCGAAGGCTCTCACCGATTTCCAGAATCTCGGAGACGCCGATGAGCGAGTTCAAGATCACGTTGAAAATGCGGTCTTCGCCCTCCTCGATGCGCTTGGCGATTTCAACTTCACCTTCGCGGGTGAGGAGTGAAACGGACCCCATCTTGCGGAGGTACATACGCACGGGGTCGTTCGACTTCTGCGCGTAGCTGTCATCCGCAGGTGGAGGAATCGTGGCGGAACGCCGGACCGAGCTTCGCGTCGCCGCAACTGGAACCTCGCTCGTTCGGCTTTGGCCTTCAGGCGCACCGTCGACGACGTCGATGTCTTCGCTCTTGAGCCAGACCATGAGCTCGTCGATTTGGTCGGACGTCACCATGTCCGGCGGCAGCGCCTCGTTGAGCTCGTCGTATGTCAGATGACCTTGCATGCGGCCGCGTTCGAGGAGCAGCTGCACCTCTTTGCGTTCGCGGCCCTTGATCTTCGGAACCACGCGCGAAACGGGTTCGGCTTTGAACTTCGATCCCGTCGACTCCTGGCGCACTGAACTCTTGGTCACCATCTCTACCTCTGCCTCATGTTCGACTTGAGCTTGTGTGCACTGCGGGTCAGCTCCACAAACTCTCGAGTGAGCCCTGCTGCCAACGCGTCGTCGCCGACTCGGCGCGCTTCGACGATGCGTTGTTGCAAACGGGGCAGCTCATGTTCGATGTTTTTCTGTTCAAGCATGGGAACGCCTTCGTCAAGAATCTGACGCGCCTCTTCGAGGTCGTGTTCCTGCACAGCCAACTTGGCCTCCAACCACGGCCGGAGTTGACTGTCGTTCAATTCGTCGAGCAACGCCGTAACGTCGAGCGATCCCTGCCTATCCACCATCCGCAAGATAGAATCAAAGATGGCGCGAAGATCAGGGCTCGTCAAAAGCTTCGGCAGCTTTTGCGCGCCTTCGTCGTGGATGAGCGTGGGCTGATCGATCAGAAGTGAAATCAACTTCGACTGTAACTCCGACACTGGTGTTGCAATCGGCTGCCGCACTGCGTCACGGGTTGGCGCGGGACGATCGCTTCCTCGACCCAAGCCTCGTCGCAGCTCGCGACGCACTAATCCCACGTCTGTGATCCCGAATTTGCGCGCAACGCGTTCTACGTAGAGGCCGCGCTCGATCGGACTTTCGACCTTGGCAAGAATCGGACCAAGGTTTCCGATCGCATCGGCCTTCGCGTGTGGGTTTGGCTCTACGGACGCCGCAGAATCATCAATTAAATATTCGATAATGGTGGGCGCGCTCACGATTCGAGTGCGCAAAGACTCCGCGCCCTGCTCTCTCAGAAAGCTGTCTGGGTCGGCGCCCTGCGGCAGCGACACGACATGCGCGGAGAGTCCCGCCTTGTTCACGGTCGCGTACGCCTCGCGAACCGCTTTGCGCCCAGCCTTGTCGCCGTCGAAGAGCAGGATGACCTTCTGCGCAAAGCGCTTGATCAACCTCGCGTGGGCCTCGGTGAACGCGGTGCCCATGGGCGCCACCGCATTTTGAAACCCAGCCTGGTGAAGGGCGACGAGGTCGAAGTTGCCCTCACACAAAACGGTGGCGTCCTCGCGTCGAATCTCGACGCGACCTTCGTGCAGCCCGTAGAGCACGTCGCCTTTGTGGTAGAGCGGGTTCTCGGGGCTGTTGAGGTATTTCGCCGGCGGTTCCTTCTGCTCTTCCATCGACGGCGCGGGCGACAATGCGCGGCCGCTGAACGCAACGACCTTGCCGTGCACGTCGGCAATCGGAAACATCAACCGATGACGGAATCGATCGTAGTGACCGCGGCCCGAGCGGCGCGGGACGATGAGCCCCACCGCTTCGGCGTCTTCGGGCGACGCGCCGGTTCGATCTAGGAAGCGCGCGAGCGAGTCCCACCCGTGAGGCGCGTAGCCAAGACGAAACCGACTCGCAGACTCTTCAGATAGACCACGGCCCAGAAATTCGTTCCGCGCGATACCGGCGTCTGGATGCTCGTGAAGTTGTTCGCAGTAGAAGTTGGTAGCCTTCTCGACCAAGTCCGCAAGGCGGTCCGACTGCTTCTTGTTGCGTTGGAACTCGGCCTCGCGTTGCGCGTCGTACACGGGCAACTGCACGCCGGTTTGCTCCGCGAGGTCACGCGCAACCTCGGGGAAGGTCTTGCCCTCGACGTGCATCAAGAACGAGAAGACGTCGCCCGACGCCTTGCACCCGAAGCAGTGGTAGAAGCCGCGGTTCGGATGCACGTAAAAGGACGGAGTCTTCTCGTTGTGAAACGGGCAAAGCCCCCGAAGGCTGTTGCCGGACTTCTTGAGCGCGACGTAGTTGCCGATGAGGTCTGCAATGGGGGCGCGGTCGCGGATCTCAGCAATCTTGTCTTCAGAAATCACCGCTGTGTCTCACCCGTGCTCGCCGTCCCTGTGAAGTGAGCGAAGTGTAGACTTCACCTGGTTCTTGGCAAGCGCCGCCCGCCGCTGTAGTTGTGGCGCGATGGCTCCCACGCGTGCATCGCTGCAACAGATCCTGCGGGTGTACGGGCTGGTGTGTGTGGCGGTTTTTGCGGTGACCCGGCTCGAGACTCTCGCCGTCGTAGGGCCTTACGTCCATCTCGCGGTGGCAGCTATCTTTCTACTGACGGCCATCCGGCTTACCCGTGGCGATGCTGCGCACTACGGCGTAGCCTTGGGTGGACTGTTGGAACCTGCCGACGACGAGCGGCCCGTAGGCCCGCTCGGACTCTTCGACCTCGGCCGCGCGATTCGAAAGGCGCTTCCGTCGGCGGCTAGGGAGCTCGGGGTAGCGATCGGAATCGGGTCCATCGTGTTTCCCCTCTACGCCATCGGCTTCTACTGGTGGAACGGGCCGACGGAAAACTTCTCGCTGACCCTGCCTCCCAACGTCGCAAGCCTCGTCCTCGCGCAGCTCGTCGTCATCGCGCTGCCTGAGGAGGCGTTCTTTCGCGGCTACTTGCAGACCGCGCTGGGCGACCTCACCAAGAAGCGGCAGCGACTGTTCGGCGTGGATCTGGCGCTCGGTGCGTGGGTGCTCCAGGCCGCTCTGTTCGCGACGGTTCACTTCTTGGTCGAACCCCATCCGACCCGTCTCGCCGTCTTTTTCCCGGCCCTTGTGTTCGGATGGACCCGAGCGTGGCGTGGCGGGATCGGCGCAGCACTCACTCTCCACGCGATGAGCAATCTTTATTCCGAGATTCTGGCGCGGAGTTGGCTATAACCGAGTCATGCAGGCCACCCCGCCGGCTCCCACCATTCTTGCCGAAACCGTTCGTCGCGCGCTGTCCGAAGACATCGACCGCGGGGACATCACCACCGAAGCGTGCGTCGAGCCCACCGCCGTGGCCACGGCCACGCTGAACGCCCGTGAACGCGTGGTCGTATGCGGGCTGCCAATCCTAGAGGAGGTGTTCGCGCAGATCGACCTCATGGTGGATGTCGACGTCCATGTGCAGGATGGCGAGATCGCCGAGGCAGGCGCTTCGTTGGCAACGCTCTCGGGGCCAGCCACGTCCATCCTGCTCGGCGAGCGTGTCGCACTCAATTTCCTTCAGCGGCTCACCGGCGTCGCCACCATGACGAGGCTTTTCGTCGATGCCTTGCCAGATGGCTGCGCCACGAGGGTCACGGACACCCGCAAGACGACACCAGGGTTGCGAGCCTTCGAACGCTACGCGGTGCGATGCGGCGGCGGCTACAACCACCGGGAGGATTTGGGCGCAGCCATCCTGATCAAAGACAACCATATCGCCGCGGCGGGCGGGTGCACGCAAGCGATCGAGCGCGCGCAAGCGTACGCCCCGCACACCTGCCGCATCGAATGCGAAGTCGATACGCTCGCCCAACTGCAAGAAGCGCTCGCGGCCGAGGCCGACATCGTCATGCTCGACAACTTCACCGACGACGAGGTGCGCGATGCGATCGCACTGATCAACAGCCGCGCCATCGTCGAAGTGTCGGGCGGGATCACGCTCGAACGCGTGGCCGCGCTCGGCGCGATGGGAGTCGATGTCATCAGCGTCGGGGCGCTCACCCACTCGTCGCCGTCGTCTGATCTCGGGCTCGACTGGGGCTAAGCCATGATCGAGGATCTGAAGCCCGAAAGACTCCGCGAGCGCTTCGCCGGAAACTGGGGCAGCTCGTTGACAGTGCACGAGAGCACCGCGTCCACGATGGACGATGCCTCCGCCGCGGCTGCTAAGGGCGCAAAGGACGGACACCTGGTGTTGGCGGACCAGCAAACGCGAGGGCGAGGTGCGCACGGTCGGCACTGGCTATCGCCTCCCGGCTCCGACCTCTACCTCTCCGTGGTGACGCGCCCCACGATCGAACCCGCCTCGACGGCGCTCATCACCCTCGCGACGGGTCTCGGGGTTCGCGACGCGGTGGCGAGCCTCCTGCCTGGTCGCTCGGTCCTGGTGAAATGGCCCAACGACATCTGGATCGAGCGCCGCAAGTGCGCCGGCGTGCTGGTCGAGAGCCGAACGGTGGGCATGCGCATCGACTCGGTCATCATCGGCGTGGGCCTGAATGTGAACCGGACGCAGTGGCCGCCCGAGCTCCGGGGCGCAGCGACGTCTCTGCGAGCCGAGCGCGACGGCGAAGCACCTTTCGACCGGGCCGATGTACTGGCCGCCCTCCTCTCTCATATCGAGCGATGGGTGACACGCTTCGCCCAGCACGGCGCAGTGGTGGTGGTGGATGCGCTGAGGCCAACGTTGGCGCTGGTTGGGGAGCGGGTTCGCTGGGAGGACGGCGACGGGGTGTTCGACGGCATCGGCCCGGACGGAGCGGCCCGCGTACGAACGGACGCTGGCGTGGTCTCCCTTCATGCCGCGCACATCGAGCCGATCGCGCGCTGAGTGCTGCACTTGCCACCGCGTGGGTTGCGCACCAGAACGGGCCTGTGGCGCATGCACGGGAGCTCAAGTGGTTAGAACGCTCTGTGGGCGTGCTGGCGCTCAGCGACCGCGCGATCATATCGGTCAGCGGTGACGACGCGCGCGACTGGCTGCAGGGACAGCTCACCAATCAACTCGCAGGCGTCGAGCCCGGCGGCTCACTGTACGCGTTCGTGCTCACCCTCAAAGGACGGATCCTGGCCGATGTCTATGCGTTGGTTCGCGAGGACGACGTGTGGCTCGATGTGCCGGCCGCCCAGGTTAGCGCTCTGCTCGAACGCTTTGACCGGTACATCATCATGGAGGACGTCGACCTCGATGCCCGGAACGACCTGCGCGTGATCGCGGCGCAGGGGCCCAGCGCCGACGAAATCGCAGAGGGTGGCTGGCCTGCCGACCGGCTCGGAGTCGGCGGCCGGCAATGGGTGGTGCCGGCCGGCCAGCTCGGGTCGGGGCTGGGACGATTGGCCGCCCGCAGTCGCGCGCTCGGGGGGGGCT
>JAUXFZ010000514.1 GCA_030622585.1 Myxococcales bacterium | reverse complement strand
CGGGGGAGAACATCGGCAAGCTGCTGGTTCGCATCGCCGACGGGTCGAGCTGACCTGGAGAGTGACCTTGTCATCAGCGGGGGCGCGTGCCGAGCAGATAGTAGACTCGGGCGCAGGCGTAGAGCACCGATGTCCAGATGGCGGCGTGGATCGCGAACGTGAAGGCGCCTGCTGCTGAACCGAGACGGAGTGCAACGGCTATCTGGAGGGCGTCCCCGAGCAGGTACGCCGCGATGACGGGCCTCAGAAATCGATCGGTGCCGTCGCGCAGCGCGGTCCACAGGACTAACGACAAGACGACTAACAGGACCGCGTACCAGCGCCCGAACTCGACGGCAGCGACCGGAAGCGGCTCGGAAGTAAACTGAGCGAGAAACGCGGCTGGAAAGAAGAGCGCAAAAATCGCGCTTCCGAGATTGGTGATCACCTCGACGTAGAAGACTGCCCGCACCGTACGCATGCCGCGGGGAGCCTACTACGAGGGATTGGTGCTGGCGATCTATCCTGGAGAATAGGCCGTCGACGGCACGCCAATGCTTCGCAGTGGGCCGGCGAGGTCCTCGGGGACGGCGCTCTCGAACGTGACGCGCTCGCCAGTGGCGGGGTGCACGAACGAGAGGCGTTGGGCGTGAAGAGCGATCCGGTAGAGACCGAGCTCGGCGCGATAACGGCGGTTGTCGGCACCGTTTCCGTAGTTCACGTCCCCAGCAATCGGATGATCGATGCGCCGTAGGTGGCGGCGTATCTGATGACGACGCCCAGTTCGCGGACGCACCTCGACGAGCGCGAGCCGCACGTCGGGCACGAACAAGAGTGTCTCGTACTCGGTCACCGATTCTACGTCCGGACCACCCTCACGTTTGGCCATCGGGCTGTCGATCACGCCGCGTGGTGGGGGCGAGCCGCGGACCAGCGCGAGGTAGGTCTTGTTCACCGTGCGAGTGCGGAAAGAATCGTGAAGTGTCCGGGCGTGCTCCGAGGAGAGAGCGAACACCAGCACGCCGCTGGTCGCGCGATCGAGCCGGTGCACGGGGTACACCCACTGACCGATCGCGTCGCGCGTCAGATTGAGCGCAAACGTCGAGCTCTGGTCGTCACCGCGATGCACCGACAGCCCAGATGGCTTGTCGACGACCACGACGGCGTCATCACGATAGAGCACGTCGATGGACGTCGGAATCGGTGGCGATCGCGGCGCGCTGGGGTCATCGCCGGGCAAGTGTCCCACCTGTTTGCTGGTTTCCAACGATTTCGCGTACCGTCACGCTGCGCCTAGGGGTGTTCTAAGGAACGGGGAAGCCGGCGCAAGGTTCAAAGACCTCGTTGCACTCGTCGCTCACCGCGGCGACGCAGTCATCGCAGGTGGTTGAGTCGGGGTCGACGCAGTCGCTGAGGCAGGCTCGCAAAATGCAGTCGGTCACGAGGCCAATGCAGACGCCGCAGTCCTGCGGAAGCCCCACCTCTTCTTCGAGGCACTCGGCTACGCATGGAACAATTTCCATGAAGGCGCAGTTTTGGCCGATAACGCACTGTTCGGTCACGAGCGTGTTCAGGTCTTCGATGCCTGCGAGGATACCGAGATCATCGAGACACGCGTCACCTGCGAGGCCACCCATGCCGCCGCCGCCCGCCATACCGGCCGTGCCACCCGCTCCGGACATGCCGCCGCCGCCCGCCATACCGCCCGAGCTGTCGCCGCATCCAAGCAGTGCGATGCTCAGCGAAGCCACATAAACCAAGGATCTAAACATAGCGCCACCTCCTGATAGGGCAGACTTCTATCACATCGCAGGGGGCGTGGCACGGGCGTGGGAGCGTCAGCCGTAGCGATCGATCTTCGGCGGGAGCAAGTAGGGATACGGCCTACGCAGGATGTTCTGGTAGACCCAACGGTCGGTGCGACGCGCGACTTGCACGAACGCGTACGTCTGCGCGTCGCTCTTGTAGTGGGCGCGTACTTCTTGCTCCGTGATCTCGGGTGTCAGAGCGAAAACCTCGTTGGCTACCGGGATCAAAGACGGAAAAATCTCACCAAGGCCTTCCTTGATGAGGTTGCCGAGAAAATCTAGCGCCTGTCCACGGACGGAATGATAGTTGTCGAGGATCCCGCGCAGGAGAAAGCGATTCACGATCAGGCGCACCGGGCCCGGTAGAGCTCGGGTCTGTTCGGTGAAGTCGAACAAGTCGTTGCCTGCTTCGCCACGGAGGAACGGCGTTCCGACATCGAGGTAACGCAGACGCTCACCTTCGATCGCCCAGTTCGACAGTTGTCCGTCCGGTGCGAGCGAAGGTGTCACCGAGGCTTGGATGAGCTCGAAAATTCGCCGGACGTGGGGGGCGGCCTCTTCGGCGGTCTTGCCTCGCAGAAAATCTGGGCCCAGCGTTCCGGGGGTCAGGAGCGGTTGCACGCAATAGAGCACATGGCCGTCGGGCCGTTCCAAAATCGGCGTTTCCGTCTCGACGACGTCGACCCCGCAGGCCGAGAGTTGCTCGATATACGATGCGATGAGACCTGCCGTGTGCTCCGCCGCGTCGCGCGACGAGAACGGAACCAGCCTCTTGCACGCCAAATCCCCGTGGGATGTCACCAACTTCACGGCAAGGGTGACCTCACCGTAACCGATGACGTCGAGGTTCGGCGTGTCGCCGGTGCGCAGCGCCTCATCAAGCCGTCGCTCGAAGGCTTCGATCTCGGACGTCGTAACCAGTGAGGTCACGCAAAGGCCTTTGTCATGCGG
>JAUXFZ010000010.1 GCA_030622585.1 Myxococcales bacterium | reverse complement strand
CAGGTGGTGTGCCAGGTACAGACGCCGACGGCGGCCGAGATGGAGCGCGCGCGCGTCGTGTTGATGCTCGCGATTCCGAAAGGGTCCAAGCTCGACGATTGCGTGCGCATGGCCACGGAGCTCGGCGTCGACGAAGTGGTCCTGATGTACACGGAGCGAACCGTTCCACGTTGGGATCCCGAGCGTGCACGGTCGCGCCTCGATCGATTGACACGGATCGCCAGCGAAGCAGCCGCGCAGTGCGAGCGAAACGATGTGCCCGTCGTGCACGGCCCCCAACGGTTCACCACCTGCCTGGAGCAGATGCCCAAGGACGCGGAGGGGGTCCTGTTCGGGGCGCGGTCGCGGGGGGCGTTGGCCTTCGTGGGTACGCCTGAACAAGTATGGTGTGCCGTTGGGCCCGAAGGGGGCTTCACTGACGCCGAGGTCGGAATATTCGAAGAGGCGGGCTTTTCCATCGCCAGCCTCGGAACCTGGGTGCTGCGGGTTGAGACAGCCGTATCTGCGGCCCTCGCTATCGTGCGGGACCGGCTCGACCCGCGCTGACAAGCTCGTTGACACGCCGATGGAACCAAAGCCACCATTGCACCGATCATGTCCGTTCTCGCCTCGCTCTTAGTCCGCGATCAAGTGATCCCTGTGGATCGGGTCCAAGAAGCGATTCAGGAGCAGGTCATACGTGGCGGCAATCTCGACACCGTGCTGCTCGAGCTCGAGCTCCTGCGCGAGAACGAGATGAACGCCTACTGCGCGGCCGTGTATGGGCTCTTGCCGGCTACGCGCGATGAAGTGATCCAAACGCCGATCAGCACCATCCGCGTGTTGCCCAGGGAGTTTGCCGTCCGGCACCGTTTGATTCCCGTGGCACGCACCGAAGACGCCGTGGTGCTCGCGGTCGACCGTCCGCTACCGGAAGCCACCCTCCGGGAGATCTCTTTCGAACTCGGGATCGACCCTGTGCAGCGCGTCGTTTGTTCTGTGCGCATCGAGGCGGGCCTGGCTCGTCACTATGACATCGAGATGACCGCTCGAATGCGTCACCTCAACGGCCGCCTCGAAGCCTCGGAAGCCGGCTCAATTCCCTACGTCGCACCGTTCGAAGGGGTCGGGAAGCGTAGCTCACTCCCTCCGAGCAAGGAGATCTCCGGCTCGTATCCCCGCGTCGAATCCTCGATCCCCGCACCTGTCGGCATGGCCGATACGGAACCCCCGCCGGCGGTGCTGCCCCAGATCGGTTCCTCGGTTCCTGCGGGCACGTTTCGAGACTCCGATCCCGCGACGCCTCGGCACAAACGCTCGGAGCCTCGGTCGGGTTTCACCAGCGCGAGTCGGTACAGCCTCCCGCCTCGCCCTCCTGAGGTATTGGGCCGGCCATCGGCGCGCCCCAAGGCATCGCGACCGCCGGGGCGGACAGCTGGCTCGTCCCCGTCCCCGCAGGGCGAGCCGACCTCTGAGTGGCAACCCGCACCCACGCCTCGCGAGCCGACCCCCGGATGGCAGCCGGCGCCTGCCCCACCTTCGACACCCCGTCGGCATTCGGTGCCCCCAGATCCGAGGCGCGACAACGATGGAAGCGCGATCACCCACGATGTCGTGTCGCTCAGTCCGCATGGCCCGATCTCCGCGCCTCCCAGCGCCGAGCCCGCGTCGACCGAACGACGATGGGCGCCAGCACCTCCGCCCGGTAGATCCGAGGGCTCGCTGCCCAGCGTCATCGTCGACGTCGGCGACGATGTCGAGCAGCTGGTCGGAGCACTCCGCGATGCGGGCCCTGAAGACGAGATGCTAATCCTACCGGTGCTGGCGGTGGGCGAGGCAGCGCTTCCAGCTCTGGCTCGGGAGTTTCCGGGCACTCTCTGGTTTGATCGCAACGAGCCTCACGCACGCATCCCAGCAGGCAGAGACGTGTCGCCGATCGCTCGCACATTCGTCGCCTTTGGGCAGCGCTCTGTCCCGTACCTGATTCCCCTCCTCGACGCGGAGAATGCTGACACGCGGTACTATGCCACCGTTCTAGCGTCCGAGTTCGTGCATCCAGATCTCGTACAGCCCGTTGGCCGCCGCTTGTTCGATCCAGATCCCGGCGCGCGCAGCGCTGCGTACCGTGCCTTGAGTGTCCTCTATGCGTGCGAGGTCGGGTTCATGCAGCTGATCGAGCGCCTACGGGCCTCGGCACGCGACGACCGACGGCTCCATCCCCAGGTGACGTCGATCGAAGCGCTAGGGAGGTTGCGCGACGCCGAATCGTTCGACCTCTTCGTTTCACTGCTGGAAAGCGAGGAGATCGAGGTAATTCGTGCCGCGCACGCGAGCCTAGTGCGCCTGAGTTGCCAAGATTTCGGTACCCACAAAAAGAAGTGGGCCACGTGGGCTGACAAGCACAGTGGCCAGCATCGTGTGGAGTGGCTGATCGACGGGCTGATGCACTCGGATGAGCGACTGCGCCGGCGCGCCAGCGACGAGCTCAAGCACCTCACACAGGAAGACTTCGGCTACGGGCCAGGCCTCTCGAAGAAAGCGCGTGAGACCGCACAGCAGAAGTACCGAGTTTGGTGGCAGCGAGTCGGTTTTCGAATGTTCGTCGAGCCGGAGTCGGGCGGCTCTGGTCATGCGCACCGCCAGTGATAGACTCCGGCCCCGTCGAATCAACGAGCTCGAATCGTGCGAATCCCGAGGCTTCTCACAATACTGGGTCCTGCGTCCGTTCTCTATGTTCTGGCGGCACGGGCGTCTTCGACCACCGCAGCGTCCCCCGAGTGGTTCGTCGCGGTGCTGTCGTTGGCGCTTTCCCTGACCCCACTCGCCGTGGCCGGGGCGCGACCCAATCCTCGCGGCGCGTCGAGGCTGGCGGTGATGGGAGTGAGCCTGGCGATCGCGTTGGCTTCCGCGCGCACCGTATCGTCCGTCCTAGACCGCACCCATGACATCGCATGGCTGATCGTAGCGTTGGTGATGCTCGATCTGGCTCTGCCCCTCGATACGAGGAAACTCGTTCGAGCCGGAGCTCTCACGGGTCTTGCTTTGTTGGCGTTCCTCGGGGCCGGGTTGGCGCAACAGGGCCTCCTCCCCGCCCCGACATTCGGCGTGGTGGTCGTGACAGGCATCCTGGCGACGGGAGCCCTCCATCAGATCGTGCTCGTTGGAAGAGGTCACGTGGTCGAGGGCGCGCTGTCGGGCATCGCGCTCGTCAGCTTGGCCGTGGGGCTGGCGTATTCGTGGTTCGGTCCGTTCTCGGGTCCGTTGGCGACATCCGTCGAGTTCGCGGTCGCCTCGTTGCTATGGCTCGCGCACCTCGGGTGGATCGATCCGCGATGGCGCTCGTTGCGCAGCGTCGGTGTTCCGGCAGTCGCGGCATGCACAGCGTGCTTCGTTGCCGCGTTTGTGTTCGCGCCGGAGGCTCCGCTCGGCCGTTGGCAGCTAGGAGCCCTCGCGCTCGGCGCTGGTCTTCTTTGGTGGGTGACGTTCTCGCTTGCGCGAAGGCTCTCACCCCGCACGGTCTGGAGCACGTCGGGCCAACTCGCGGACGGTGCCGAAGCAGCGAGGCTCAGCCTGGTCGGTGGCGCCACGCTCGAGGACATCGCTTCGGGGGTTCTCGTGCCGCTGACGAGGGGGTTCGAGGGCGTCGATGGCTCGCCTGAGCTTTACACGCTGGAGCCCCCGCTTCGGGTTCGACTGGATGTTGGAGATCGCGCGAATATCAGGACCGGAGAGGCCCCCGACGCGCTCACGCGGGTTCTGTTCGCCGATGAGCACCGCGGCATTCTCGCCCTCGGCAGACTTCGGGGCCGGGTGGTTCGTGAGCCGTCCGTTCGGGAAGCCGTGGACGTGATGCAGAGCCGGTCGATTGGGTGCGTGCTCCCATGCGTCCACCTCGAGCACATCGAGGGCTTGCTGTTCTTGCCCTCGCTCGGTCCCTCGGAAAAGCTCTCGCACATCGAGCTCGAAGAGCTTGGCCGGTTGGGGGATTCGCTCGGCGGCGCGCTTGCATCGGCGCTCGCTCAACGTCGCGCCGACACACACATTCATCGACTCTCTGCTTTGAGGAGGGACGCCGAAGACCGAATCACGCTGCTCCAAGGAGAGGTTGAGCAGCTTCGAGGGCAGTGCGACGTGCTGGGCCGCGGGCTTGCCGAAGATCAGACCCTGCACGTTGCGTACAGTCAGTCGATGAGACGCGTTCAGACGCGCGCCATCGAGCTGGCCCGGGGGAACGATCCTGTTCTCTTGATGGCGCCCGCAGGCTCGCCGGTGTTGCCGGTGTCGCGCTTCATCCACGACCGGGGGCCGCGATGGGAAGCGCCGTTCATCGTGGCGGATTGCTCGGCGGCGCCTTTGGACCAAGTGATGAGCTTGCTCTTTGGCTCCGAGGCCGAGCACCGCACGGGTTGGTTCCAGTCCGCCACCGGCGGCACGTTGCTCCTGCGTGATCTGCCGGCCTTGCCCAAGCTCGCTCAGGCGCGCCTCGCGCGAGCGCTAGCAGAAGATGGCACGGGCCCGGCCGACGACACGGTTCCTGCGCCCATGCGACCTCGCCTGATCGCGACCTCCCGCGTGTCGTTGGGCGAACTACGGCGCCGCGGCGCGCTCGATCCGAATCTGGCCGACTCCTTGTCCGGGCTCGGTTTGAAGATTCCGCCGCTCCGCGAACGACGTGAAGATGTTCCCTCGCTTGCTCTGCTCGCCATCGACCGGGCGTGCCGCGTCTTGGCGCGCGAGCCGGTAGGTATCGAGCAGCGCGCAATGGAAGCCCTGGTCGACCACGACTGGCCCGGCGACGTGGCGGAGCTGGAGCTGGTGATCGAGCGTGGAGTCGCCGAAGTTTCCACCAAGACGATTGCCGTCACTGACTTGCCCCCGCTGGCGTGGCCAGCTGCCGACGAAGGGGATTCGCTGAGCGGCTCTTACGTCGAGGTAGAGCGCCGACTGCTCGAGCGAGCTCTCGTTCGCTCCGGGGGGAATAAGAGCGAGGCCGCACGGATGCTTGGGCTAAAGCGCACGACGTTCCTCGACAAGCTTCGCCGTCACGGCTCGGAACAACGCGCGGCAGGGTAGGGTGTTGTAGCTAGTCCGAGTGGTTCTTTGTCCACCAGCGTTCGTAGTTTCGCTGGGCGGCAACAAAATCCTCGCGCTGTGCCGTTTCCGACAGAGGTTGCAGGAACCGCGTCAGCTGCCAAAGCTCGCGAGACGCCAGGAGTCGAACGTTGGCGCGGCTGTCGCCGAGTCCTTCGATCAACCATTGAACGCGAATCTCCTGACCGCGCTCGGACAACCACCGGAGCCAAGGGTCACGGGAGAATCCGAAATCATGCGCGCTGAGCACCCTCAGGCCCACGCGGCACGCGGTCGCGATGCCGCGGTCGGCGTCCCCTAGCAAGTCTACGAACAACGGCGCCGACGCTCCGTCGCGCAGCTGGGTCAGCGCGGAGGTTGCCCTACGTCTCACGCCGACTGGCAGTGCAGTGTCGGCGGCGCAGCGGCGGAGCTCCGACAACGCGCTCCTGTATTCGGGCTCGTGTTGGTACGCGCTCAACAGATGAAGCGCGACCCGGCGGCACTCCCGATCCTCATCCAGCGAGGCTTGCATGAGTGGCTCGATCAGCTGGGTGTCAGCGTATGACCCGCACATGATGGCGGCGTAGTACCGGACGTTTGCGCTCGAGTGACGCATCATGCGCGCGAGGTAGGGAATCGCCTCTCCTCCGAACGTGGCGAGTGCTGCGGCGCTCGACGAGATCTCTTCGGGCCGCGGCAAGCGTGAATCGGTGGCGAGGGAAGGCCGCCACAGTGGCCCAGGGAAATGTACCGAGATCTCTTCGTGGGCGAAGTTGCCGAGCGGGAGGAGGCGCCTCACGACAGGTGCGATCTCGTCGGGACCGAGGGTGAGCAGCTCGGCAACCAGTCTCTGCGCGTTCTGGGCCGGGGTCTCGTGGGGCGCTGCGTGAGTGCGCGAGCCTTCTTCTACGGGTGGCGGCGCCTTGGCGCGGACCCGGGATCCGCTGTCTTCGGGGTCATCCTCGTGACGCCCAGAAACAACACCCGACGGTAACGAGTGCTTTCGTTTTTGCCCGGCCACCGGTCGGTTATACCAGCAGGAAGTCGTTTTTGGCGTGACCTGCTAGTCGCGGCCCGTTTTTGCAGGCAAACTTCGCGCCCATGTACAGGATGGTCGTCCGTGAGCTCGGAGGTCCGGGTGCCCTGGAGCGCGAGGAGCTGGATGCGGTGCGAGCTGCACCGGGTCAGGTCGTCATCGACGTGGGCGCTTCGGGCTGCAACTTCTTCGACATCCTGATCACGCAGGGCAAGTACCAGGTTCGTCCGGAGTTGCCGTTCTCACCTGGCGCGGAGATCGCCGGCATCGTCCGTGAGGTTGGTGAAGGTGTCGAGCGGTTTTCCGCCGGTGATCGTGTGAGCGCGCTGCTGCAGCACGGCGGTTTCGCCTCCACGGTAGCTGCGCCGCAGGAGCGCGTCTTCGCAATGCCGCCACGGATGACGGTCGAGGAAGCCGCCGCGATGGGCATCGTCTATCAGACCTCGTACGTCGGCCTCGTGCACCGGGCCAAGCTGCGGCGAGGGGAGACACTTTTGGTGCACGCCGCAGCGGGCGGCGTCGGCCTTGCAGCCGTTCAGATCGGCGTTGCGTTGGGTGCGCGGGTGATCGGTACGGCGGGTACACCAGACAAGCTGGAGCTCGTGAAGAAGAACGGTGCTGACGTCGTCCTCGACTACCGTGACGAGAAATGGGTCGAACGAGTCAAGGATCTCACCGACGGCCGTGGTGCCGACGTCATCTACGACCCGGTCGGCGGGGACATCTTCGACCTCTCGACCAAGTGCATCGGCTTCGAGGGGCGGCTTCTCGTCATCGGCTTTGCGAGTGGGCGCATTCCGTCCGCGAAGATGAGCCGCGTGCTCGTGAAGAACTTCTCATTGGTCGGGCTACATTGGGGGCTCTACTTCGAGAAAGACCCGCAGGTACTGCAGGAGGCCCAGGCGGCGCTTTCGGAGCTGTACGCGGCAGGCAAGATCGCCCCGCTCGTATCGGCGACTCATCCCTTGATGGACGCCAAGGAGGCGCTCGAGGCCCTTGGCGCTAGAAAAACCACAGGCAAGGTGGTCCTGATTCCCTAGGGCTGGTCGGGCCCGCTGTTCGCGAGTGCCGCTTCGCAGCGGTCGACCACCGCATCGATGACGCCTGGGTGGCTTCCGAGCGGGGCTGCCATCGCGAATACCACCCCGGCGTGCTGCTGGGCTGCCGCTGCGATCAATCGGGGGAGGTCCTCTGTCACGTGCCGTCCCGGCGCAAGCATGAATGGATGTATGACGACGGAGGTTGCCCCTTGCTCGACGCAGCGACCGAAGCCTTGCGTGACCGTGGGTTCTGCGATTTCCATGTGCGCCGGCTCGACGATGCTGCCGGCGCCGAGGCGTTGCTTCACCAGCACGACGACTTGATGGAGAAGTGCGTTGGCTTCGCCGCGCCGGCTGCCGTGGTCCACCAAAAGAACGCCTTCCGCGTTGCCCATCAAGAGTATCTGGGCCTCCGTTTCCCGGGTGTCAAGAAGCGTCCTGCGGCCGCGCCGAGCCTCAGATGCAAGACGAGAGCGCGCGCTTCACCGAGTCTACATAGGATCCGCCGAACAGGTTGACGTGCACCATCAACGGGTAGAGCTGGTAGAGAGGAACCCGATCGCCGGCACCGGGCGCAAGCGGCCATGATTCTTCGTACGCGGCGAACACGCGCTCACCGAAGCCACCAAACAGACGCATCATCCCGAGATCGATCTCTCGGTGCCCCCCGTAGACGGCGGGGTCGATCAAACACGGCTGTCCCTCTTCGTCGACGTGGAGATTTCCGCCCCAGAGGTCTCCGTGGAGGCGTGAGGGAGGCTCAGCAGGTCCGACGCGCTCGGGAAGAACGCGCCGAAGCGAGTCGAAACGCGAGGTGGTCTCCCGGTCGATCAAGCCACGGTCGGTTGCGAGACGCAGCTGCGGCTCCACCCGGGACAGCCAGTAGAACGATGCCCAATCGTCGGTCGGGGCGTTCGTCTGCGCTAGGCGGCCTATGAAATTGTCATGGTCCAGCCCGAACGACGGCGAGCCAAATGCGTGCAGGGCGGCTAAGGAGTGCCCCAGCGCCTCATCGAACGCGCGTTGCCGGCGCGCCGGCTTTAGCAACTCCAGCGCCAAGTATGAGGGCCGTTCGTCAGAGACCGCGATGACGCGTGGGGTGCGAATCGCCTTTGTTTCGTCCAGCCAGCGAAGCCCGCGTGCCTCCGCCTCGAACATGCCGCCGGGCGGATCGGGATGCGTCTTGACGAAAATCCGCGTGCCATCTTCCAGCGAAACCTCGAATGCGTCGTTGATGTCTCCGCCACCGAGTCGCCTCGCGCCGAGCACTTGTGTGCCCAGTTCGCGCCCGAGCGCGTCGCGCAGCTCCGGGGTCATAGCGGGTGCTTTTCTCGGATGTCTCGGAGGAGCCCTCTGCACGCCGCCTCGCAGATGTCGAGGACCGTCTCGAACCCGTCGCCTTCGCCGAAGTACGGGTCCGGAACGTCGGCGTCACGGGGTGACGCGGGATCGTAGTTCCGAAAAAGCTCGACCTTGGCTTTACCGGCCGGGCTCGGCGCCAACCGCAAGAGATCACCCCGGTTCACGCGGTCCATCGCGATCACGTAGTGGAAGTGCTCGAAGTCCTTCGCTACCACTCGACGCGCCCGGCCGCCTAGCTCGATACCCCGGCGTTGGGCGGCCGCTGTAGCGCGACGGTCCGGTGGCTCACCGACGTGCCAGTCCCCCGTTCCCGCGCTGTCGATCTCGATGAGAGCGGTGAGTTGTTCCTGTTCGAGCAGTTGGCGCATCGCCGCTTCCGCGGTCGGAGACCGGCAAATGTTCCCAAGGCAAACGAAACAGACGCGTACGGGCATGACCATGGCGTCAGTATGTCACGTGCGTATCGTACGTGTTAGAGTCACCGCATGGACGTCGTTTTGGCCCCCGACATCTACGTCAATGCGTCGGTCGCGCTCGGCTCCCCGCCGGAGCACGTGGTTCGGCGCGCCCTTGGGGGTCCTAGCAAGCCGAAGGCATCAGGCTGGGTCATGGAACGCGTCGAGTCGATGCTCCGCGCGATTCCCGAGTTCAAAGACGAGGCTGTCGCGCAGCAGATGGCGAGCATTCGTAGTCTGGTCGACGTCGTGTCGACCGAAGAGTTCTTCATTGAAGACTGGAACAAGGCGCTCGTCGCACTCGCCAAAGCTGCTGGCGTGGGCAGAGTGCTGACCGATCACCCCGATCTTCTAGCTTCGGAGGCGGTGGGGGGCGTCGAGTTCGTCTCCTCCGACAATTGGCTGGGGGAGCAGGCAACCCCCCCGCCGCCGCCTGCGGCTTAGTCATGTCTGACCCGTTTCTTTCCCAAAAGGATGAGATCAAGAAGCGCTTGGAAGGGCGCTACGTCGGCGCGGTCCCTCACAATCAGGCCCTGAACCTTCGCGTCGTCGACTACAGGCCCGAGCACCTGTCCCTCGCGCTCCCGTACCGCGAAGACCTCGTGGGCAATCCGGAGACAGGCGTGCTCCATGGTGGCTGCATCACCAGCTTGATCGACGCCACATGTGGCGGCGCCGTCATCATGTCGCTCGTCGCGCCTCGGCGTATTGCCACTCTCGACCTTCGGATCGACTACGTGCGCCCGGCGCTGCCCCACCAGGAAGTGATCTGTGATGCGCACTGTTACAAAGTCACGCGGCACGTCGCCTTTGTCCGCGCTTCCGCACACCACGGTGACAAGGCGAGCCCGATCGCGACGTCATCGGGCACGTTCGTAGTATTTCGGGAAGAGAGGCCGCGAAGCGAGCAAGGTGAGTCCACATGACCCTTCGTGACGCAGTGGCGTCCCTGCGCGAAACAGGTGATTTCACGACAATTCAAGAGGCGATTCCCTATGCGCGATTCATGGGCATCACGGCGGAGCTGGTCGATGACGAGGTGATCGGCCGCATGCGCTACTCCGATCACCTGGTCGGCAACGCATCGGTTCCGGCGTTGCACGGCGGTACGCTGGGCGCACTGATGGAGTCGACCGCGATCTTCAAGCTCCTGTGGCACGGAGAGACGACCGCAGTGCCCAAGACGATCAACATCACCGTCGAATATCTTCGTGGCGCTGGCCCGGAGGATGTGTTCGCTCGTGCCGCGTTTACCCGCCGCGGACGGCGCGTCGCCAATGTTCGTGTCTTCGCATACCAGGACGATCCCGAGCGTCCAGTCGCGGTGGCGACCGCGCACTTCCTGTTGGTGCAGGAGTAGCGAGCTCGCGTAGCTACTTCTTCTCGCGCTTCTTCTTGCCACGGTAGCGGACACGAATCGGCGTTCCCCTGAAGCCGAAGCGCTTGCGAATCTGGTTGACCACGTAGCGCTGGTAACTGAAGTGCACCCCGTCGGGGTCGTTGGCCATGACCACGAACGTAGGCGGGCCGATCGTCGCCTGGGTGATGTAATACAATCGGACCGGACGATGGTGCATGGTTGGCGGAGGGTGCTTCTCGAGCACTTCCTCGAAAAAGCGATTGAGCTCCGCTGTGCCGATGCGCTTTCGGTGCTCCGTCACCGCGTCGTGCACCCGTCCCACGAGGGCCGTGATGCCTCGCCCTTTGAGCGCGCTCACCGTCACCAGGGGCGCCCAGGGTACGAAGGCCAGGATCTCACGAGTCCGGTCCATCATCTTCTTCTGGGACTCGCGGTTCAGGAGGTCGGTCTTGTTGAGGGCGATGATCAGCGCGCGGCCTCGATCGTGAGCTAGCCCTGCGATCTTCGCGTCCTGCTCACCGACACCAGCCTCGGCGTCGATCATGAGCACCACGACGTGGCTTCGCTCGATCGATCGAATCGCTTGGAGCACGCTCAAGCCTTCCACGCCCTGCTTCTTCACGCTCCGCTTGCGGCGAATCCCGGCTGTGTCGATCAGGATCAAGCTCATGCCGTCGCGTTCGACCAGAGTGTCGACGCTGTCGACGGTGGTTCCCGGTCGGTCGTCGACCAACTGGCGTTCTTCACCGCATAGCTGGTTCACCAACGAAGACTTTCCCGCGTTGGGCCTTCCGATGATTGCCACTCGGGGAACGTCCAGCTTGGGGTCGGTGATCTCGACGGCTTCGGGCAGGCGATTGGCGATCTCCTCTTCCAGGTCGCCGATGCCGCGTCCATGAAGCGCGGAGATCGGCATGATCGAGCTGATCCCCAGCTCGTAGTACGACACGGCGTAGTGGTCCTTCGGCTTCGAGTCTGCCTTGTTCGCGACGAAGATCACCGGTTTGCCTGCGTCACGCAGCAGGGCGACGGCTTCGCGGTCTGCCGGCAACGGGTCGACCATCGCATCGACCACACACACTACGACGTCGCACTCTTCGAGCGCCAAACGAACCTGGCTCGCGATGCCGGCTTTCATCGGATCATCGCTGTCGGGATCGAAGCCACCCGTGTCGATCAACACGAACTCGCGCCCCAAGGCGAACGCGTCCGCGTAGTGGCGATCGCGCGTCACCCCGGGGATATCCTCCACGATGGCAACGTGCTGGCCGACCAAGCGATTGAACAACGTGCTCTTGCCCACGTTGGGTCGGCCGACGATGGCGACCAACGGCCTGTTGGCGATCGAACCCGCGGGCCGACGCGCGTGCTGGCGACGTCGCCGGCTCACGCTTGACCCTCCTTGATCGCGAGCTCCCGAGCCTTGTTCGGGTCACGCGTCCAACCGGGGACGACCTTCACGAACAAACGAATATACACCTTCCGTCCCAAGAAGGCCTCGATCTGCAGCCGTGCCTCGGTGCTGATCTTCTTGATGACGTCGCCCCGTTTTCCGATGACGATGGCTTTGTGGCTCTGCTTCTCGACGATGAGGGTGCCCTCGATGTGCAGCAGCCCGCTCTCCTCTCGATAGCTGTCGAGCTCGCAGGCGATGCCGTAGGGGACCTCTTGGCGCGTGTTGAGCATAGCGGCTTCGCGAATCAGCTCACTCACGAAGAAGCGCTCAGGGCGGTCGGTTAGGAAGTCCGCGTCGTAGAGCTGGCCCTCGGGGAGCCTCTGGCGGATCTCGCGGACCAATGCGTCGAGGTTGGTGCCGCGAGTCGCGGAGATAGGAACCACCGCATCGAATGCCCGCTCGTTTTGATACGCCTCGATGAAAGCAAAGAGCTTCTCTTTGGCTTTGAGCCGGTCGACCTTGTTGATCGCCAGGATCACGGGGACGTTCAATGCCTCCAGTGCCCGCAGGACCGTGGCATCCTTTTCGTCGACCCGCGGCGGCGCGCTCGCCTTCGGCGCCTCCGTGACGAACACGGCCACGTCGCAGTCGACCATCCCTTGCTTCGCACTGTCGATCAACACGCGTCCGAGCGCGCCCTTGGGACGCTCGAGCCCAGGGGTGTCGACGAAGGCTACCTGCGTCGGCGGGTCTTCGGACGCATACACCCCCAACACGCAAGATCGCGTGGTGCCGGGCCTCGGCGTCGCGATCACGAGCTTCTGGCCGAGGATCGCGTTGAGCAAAGTGGACTTCCCGACATTGGGACGTCCGACGATTGCGCATCGACCTGCGCGTGGCGCAACAGTGGTGGGTTCGAGGCTGGGCATGGGGGCGAGAGTGTAGCGGGGCGGAGCTTTCGATCGAGCCGGGAGCGTGGCCCCCCGCGAGGCTCTGAGCTATGCTCGGCCGCTCATGCGACATATCACTTCCCATTTGGTCTGGCTTGCTATGGTTTGCGTCGTCTTGCTGGCCGCCTGTGTGGGCGACGTGGGCACGACCTGCTTCCACGACGACGAGTGCAACGGCGAGTTGATCTGTTGTCACCTCGGCAGCCCATTTACCCAAGGAACGTGTGAAACGGTCCCGGTTTGTGATGAGCGTCGGGGCGGCGCTGGCGGCGAGGGTGGTGCAGGCGGCATGGGCGGCGAGGGCGGCATCGGCGGCGCTGGCGGCATGGGTGGTGCTGGCGGCGCTGGCGGCATGGGTGGTGCTGGCGGCGCTGGCGGCATCGGCGGCGAGGGCGGCACGGGTGGTGCAGGCGGCGCTGGCGGCATGGGCGGCGCGGACGGAGGCGTCTAAGCCCGATGAAGCTGGCCGCCCTCACAATGCTGCTTGTTGGGCTCGGCACGCACGCGAACGCGCAGGTGGTTCCGGAGCCCCCAGAGGCCGAAGCGCTGCCTTCCGAGACCGAGCTGGCGGAGTTGCTAGCGGACCCGAGCACGACAGCCACAGACGCGTACCAGATCGGTGTGCGTCTGTTCGAGGCGCAGCGCTACGATCTCACCGAGATTGCTTGGCTTCGCGCGTACTCACTGGGTCAGGACCCCACTCTCCTCGTGGCGGTGGCCGACACGCGGCAACGCCGCGACGATGAACCTGGCGCTGTAGCGATGCTCGAGCAGTACCTCGCCGAGCGTCCCGACGCACCGGATCGCGCGTCGGTCGAAGCTCGCATCGCCACGCTCCTGCAGAGCCCGGCGATATTAGTCGTTCGTTCGGAGCAGTCCGGTCACGCGATCCTACTCGATGGCGTTCCGGTCGAGGAGAAGACCCCTGCCGACCTCGAGGTGGAGACCGGAACACACACCGTCGTCGTCGTGGGCGAGGGGAAGCACGTCGGCGAACGGACAATCCAAGTGGCCTATGGCGAGGTCGTACAGCTCGACTTCACATCCGGAACTACGAGTGACGTGACCGTAGAGGAGAGCGAGGAGGCCGTGGCGCAGGCTCAGCTCGCCATCGAGAAGGAAGACACCACGATCCGCCGCGCAGTGATTTCCACCGGAAGCATCGCCGCAGCGGCGTTGGTGACCGGGACGGTCCTCGGCTTCATGGCGCTCCAAGAGGAACAGAAATTCCGCGACAACCCGGACGGCGAACCTTCCGACAAGGGTGAGCTCTTCACCACTTTTGCGCGCGTTTCGTTCGGACTTGCCGCATTGTCTGCGGTCACTTCATTCACGCTCTTCATGACCCACAAGAACAAGAGAAAACGCGAGCGGGAAACGGCCGATGTGCGAATCGAAACACGAGGCGCCGGCGCGACCGTGACTTTGAAGTTCTGAGTCCCTAACGGCCCATCAGGCGCGCGCGCGTACGTATCGATCGCATCACTGCGAGCTGTGTTGCCGCAACGAAGCCGTGAGAGAAGTGCGTGTTCCCGGCGATGAGCTTCCGAATGAGCTTGGGAGAATCCGAGGGGTCGAAGGTTGCCCAACCGATCACGCCGGCCTCGCCTCCCCGATAGCGGTAAGTGTCGAACCGCCATTGACCTTTGGAAAGAGTACCCGAGATGCCGTCGATGGCGATCACGGTGGGGCTCGGTCGTAGGATCATTTCGCCACCCACATGGAGCAAGGGGATCGGGATCTCCCACGAGAATTTCAAGCCCTCGCTGGTACGTTCGGTGACCTCGGCGCACGTTCCATGAAGCAACGACTTGCTGAACTCCTCCGGGTTCAACATCACGCGCCGCACGCGCCCCACGCTGGTTCCCGAACGACCCACGACCGTGACGCTTTGCAGTTGGTCGCCGTCCAAATCCAAGAGCACCAAGTCTCCTCGCCGCAGGAGCCCGCCAAGCGCCCTCATGTCGACTCGCGGCCGATGAAGCGGTTTCGCCGCGAAGTCACCATCGATGTACGTCCCGGCGCGGCGCTCTGCCTCAGTCTTGATCTCGAGCAGGGTGACCATGGCCACCGCGACGTTGATCGTTCGATTCACGGCGTTGCCCTCTGCGGCGAGCTGGCGTGTGATGTAGTTCGCGTCGCGCATGTCGAGTCGCGAAGAGAAGACGACGATGGATTTGTTCGGACCCTCCGGAAAGATGCGCCACATGACCCGCCCGATACCCATGTCTCCGCCCGTCGTTCGAATGCCGAACCGGTAGCCACGCTTGGAGTCCCCCGGATACGTCGTCATGACGTTGTGCCCGGTGAGCGAAAATAGTGTGACCCCCCATGTCCAGTCGAACGCCGTCATCTCACCATGGACCGCCTGAATGTCGACAGAGGTCAACGCGCTCATGAAGCGGGGGTAGTCGGCCGGATTCCCGATCACCTGAGCGAGCGTCTTCGCCGACGCATGGATGCGGGCCGCGTAGATCACCGCGGGGAGATCGGTCTGGCGGTTCTGGAACTCGGTCAGCACGACGGGCCCCTGCGCAAGGTAAGGCATGAGCAGCTTGCGTTCATCGGGGTTGAGAGAGCCCAGGCGCGCGGCCAAAGCGTCTACCTTGCCCGTCTGGTGCTCGGCGAACGCTGGGGCGCTCCAGGCCACCAGAAGGACCAGAACTGTAAGAAATTTTCGCATGCTGTATGGACGACCCCGGTTGCCGGATCTTCAATCCTAGGACAATACCGTCCTCAGAGGATCTCGCTGTGCGCGCAAAGAGCAAATGGACCCCGGGGGGCATCGTATTGTGGCTGATCGCCGCTGCCGTCGCGACCCTCATCGTGTGCTCGCAGGCACCACCCGAAGCGGCACCACCCTCCGCCGCGGATGACTTCGAGGTCGAGGTCGAGTTCGTAGAGTGACGGGATCGTCGAATTCTTCGCGGCGTTCGGGCTGAGCCCAGGCTCCGCTTGACCGTGCGAGTCCGCCGCCCTTTACTAGCCCCATGCAGATTTTCATCGACTCCGCAGACATTGAGGAGATTCGTGATGCGGCGGCCATGGGAGTCGTCGACGGTGTGACGACGAACCCCTCGCTCGTCGCCAAGACAGGCCGGCCGTTCAAGGATGTGTTGGTCGATATTTGCGAAGTCATCGACGGCCCGATCAGTGCTGAAGTGATCGCGACCGACTACGACGGCATGATGACGGAAGCGCGAAGCCTCGCGAAGATGCACGAGAACATCGTCGTCAAGATTCCCCTGATCGCCGAGGGTCTCAAGGCAGTGCGAACTCTCACTGAGGAAGGCATCCGGACCAATGTCACGCTCTGCTTCAGCCCGACCCAAGGGCTCCTCGCTGCCAAGGCGGGTGCCACATACATCAGCCCATTTATTGGCCGCATCGACGACATCAGTGGAAACGGGATGGAGATCGTCGAGCAGTTGGTGACGATCTACCAGAACTACGGTCTAACCACGCAAGTCCTTGCGGCCAGCATTCGTCACCCGGTCCACGTGGTGCAGGCGTCGCTCATCGGTGCGCATGTCGCAACCCTTCCGCACAAGGTCATCCACCAGTTGGTCAAGCATCCGCTTACGGACAGCGGCCTCGAGCGGTTCTTGGCAGACGCCAAGAAGATTCCGACCAGCTGAGGCGCTGCGAGTCGCGAACCCCAACACGAGCCAGGCATGCGACCTAGAGTT
>JAUXFZ010000337.1 GCA_030622585.1 Myxococcales bacterium | reverse complement strand
GCGCTGGTAGCTCTGCTGTTGCTCGAAGCGCAGCTCCTCTTCGGCCGCTTGGTCCTCACGGGCTTGTTGCGCCTTGTAAGTCTTTTCCCGCTGCGTCATCGCTGGGGTGATGGCGGAGTCCGCGATCCAGCTATCGGTGGAGGAGAAGTACACGTAGACGCCCTTGTTTCCGCAACCGGTCACGCCGACTTGGCTCGCCAGCCTGCGGGCGCCTGAGGTTGCTACGATCGTGAGCTCGAGCTCGTCTTGCGGGCACGACAGATCGAATGACGCGCGCGAGATGACCGTCTGCATCGCACGCTTGTCGTGCGCACAACCCGCGCAAAGCACACCAACCATCGTGGCGGCCAGAACCGTCCGATTCGCGATCATGCACGGCATGATACTCGTCATACCGCAATGACTTCCAGGGGACAGGCCGTGGGTCGCAAGCGGCCGAAAGGAGGGCGTTTTAGGAGGGGGAGCGTGTCCCCGTTAGGGTACCAGGTCGTCTTCGTTGCAGGGGCCGATGCAGGGGTTCTTGGAGACGCCGGTTTCGTAGAACTCGCGCAGCGTGTCGCCGATGCCGCGAAGCTCCGTGGCTCGGCCGTGCGGGTCTGGGTCGGTGTCGGCCCAATGCGGAATGTTGGTGATCGGTGCGTCGTCATTGCCGAAATCAACTTCGAGCATCGCCGAGCCGGTGTGGGCCTCGTGGTCGCCGCTGACGTCGATACCCCACACGGGACGAATCAGTGGCGCGAGGTTCACGATGCCGCCGATGGTACGAGCCATGATGTGCGCACCGAGATTGGTCACCTGATGGTCGGCTTTCGACACCTGGATGAGAATTTCGTGCTGCGGCGTACCCGGCAGGCGATTGGTGCGAATGTACTTCGAGTATCCAGTCGGCTCGGCCCGGTCCCATAACCCCTGCATCAGGGCGAGGTTCATCTGGTTGTGGAGCCCATTCCAGCCGTAGAGCGGATAGAACTGCACCGCGAACTCATCGAAGTTCACGCTCCGGCTGAGGAGCAGGTTGTACGAGTGCCCCGGCACCGCGATCAGGCCCCTTTCGATGTCGGTGGTGAGCGCCATCAGGCTCGCGCCCAGGATCCCGCCCTGACTGCCGCCGAAGTAGTAGCGCTTCGAACCGTCGATCGTGGCTCCACCGCAATCGTCAGTGAGGGATTGATTCAAGAGCGACGACCCGTCGTCGGCTTCGACTGACAAGGTGCGCATCGCCATCAAGAAGTTCAGGAAGCCCTGATGCATGCGTTCGGGGATCGCGCGAAACTCCGAAATGTCGCCGCCGACGAGGGCGTTGATCACGGTCAGGACGTCATCGTGCGAGAACCCTTTCCAGTCGAGCCCAAATGTCGCGAAGTTCTGCTCCGCCGCAATCTCTTGGAAGCCCAACACCTGTTCTTTCGCTCCGAGCTGGCCGTGGCCGAACTCCACGAGCGACGCCGCCTCGGTCTGTGCGCGCACCGGTACAATCAGCGCCGCCGCATACTCGAAGGTGCCGTTCTGCTCTGGCAGGCCATCCGCGCCGAGATTGAGCAAGCCGCCCGACTCCCCCTTTGTCATGTACAGGGGCACCTCGAACGTGATCTCGAGCCGGCACGCAATGCCTTCGATGAGGTCTTCATTCTTGAGCTCGATCGTGTACGGCACACCATCGGGTGAGTTCGCAAGCGCATCGTCTCGGATGTGCACCATTGCGCTCGTGTTGTTTTCCCGGCTCGTTGTCGTGAAGTCCCACGCGATCTGCAGGTCATCGCGCGAAACGCCAGCGTCCTCGAGGGTCGCGAAGATCTCTTCGAAGTGGGCGCGACGCGACTCGATGATGTCGTTCGATGGGGAGTCGTCGCGTAGGGCTTGAAACCCGGGCGATGGCTCCACGGGAACGCCCTCTCCATCGACGACGTTCCGGATCGCGACGATGTACCGGGTTGCGTCCTCGGGGCGGATGGCGGGCCGCAGCATCAGCGCTTGCTCTTGCCTGAGATCCTCGATGGGGCGATCGATCGTGAACTGCGGCTTGTCTTCACCGGCCTCGATACGAAGCTTCGCCTGCACTAGGTACTCATCGAGGTCGACCCAGTGTGCCAATCTCTCACCGGTGTCGGCGTTGATGATGACCGTCGGCGACCCGGCTTCCAATGAATCCTCGATCGTATCCGGCGTCGCGAGTCCCGCGACCGTTGCCCCAGGGAGGTGCGTCATCGCTGCTATGCCTGGCGAGAAGCCGTCCATCTCGTTGAAGGCATCTGGGTTTGAACGAACCCCGCTTTGGTTCGCCGGCATCGTGACCACCGGCAACGCGAGCCGAAGCCCCGTGACCGTGCTCGAGTCCACGACAGTCCAATAGTCGTTGGGGTAGGGGAAGCCGCAATAGGTCGGTGTCAGCGGATCGCAATCGAGAGGCGGCGCGGGAATCACCCCCCCAGAGCCGCCCGCTCCCGCGGAGCCGCCGCTTCCACCAGCACCACCCGTGCCGCTGTTACTGTCGCTACCGCAGCCGGCGGAGACGAGAACGAGGGAAGATACGACGAGCCAATAAGAGAAGATTTTCATCCGCCGACGCTAGTCGGGTCGGCCGCGGCTGTCCACCGTTGCCCAGCCCGTCTCGCGAACGGCACCGGCATTCCCTTGAAGTTCCACCTTGATGAGCCCAAGACATCCGCATGAAGACTGCCGTCGTAACGGGAGCGGGCAAGGGGCTCGGCCAAGAAATCGCTCAGGGCTTGGCGGACAAAGGGTTCGCCGTTTTGGTGACCGACATCGATGAGGATGCAGCCCGCGCTACGGCGGATGCCATCGGCGGCGGCGCCTGGTCGATGTACCAGGACGTCAGAGATGCGGCGTCACATCACGAGGCGGCACGCGCGGCAAACGAACGAGGGTCACTCGAGCTCTGGGTGAACAACGCCGGCGTGCTTCACACTGGCCACGTGTGGGATCACAGCGACGAGGCCATTCAGCAGTTGGTCGACGTCAACGTGCTGGGCATGATCTGGGGCGCGCGCGCCGCGATCGAGGCCATGCGTGCCAACGGTGGTCATCTGATCAACATCGCCTCGTTGTCGTCGATCACTCCCGTGCCCGGCTTGGCCGTGTACGGAGCGACCAAGCAGGCGGTCTTGGGCTTCACGATTTCTTTGGCAGGTGACCTCGAGCGGGCCGCGCTACCGATCCAAGTGAGCGCCGTCTGTCCGGACGGCATCGATACGGACATGGTTCGCCAAGAGAGGGGGTCGAAAGAGGCCGGCATCATTTTTGCGGCGCCAAAACTGCTGACCGTCGAAGAAGTGGCAGGCGTCGTACTCGACCTCGTCGACAAGCCGAAGCTCGCCGTGAGCGTCCCGCGTTCCCGCGCTGCCCTTGCGCACATCGTGCGCCCGTTTCCGGCTTTCTCTCTTCAGGCCCTGAAGCCGTTCCTTTGGTTTGGTGAGCGACAGCGCCGCAAGACGACCGGAGAGACCTAAGCGTCGTCGTCTTCGCTCGGCGCCACCGTCTGCGCGCTCGTGTCCGTCTTCGGGCGCTGCATTTCACCCACAGGGGCGCCCGTGTCGCTCGCGTCCTCGCGATAGATGTGCACGTCCCGCTGCGGGAATGGGATCGAAATGCCCTCTTCGTCGAAGCGGCGCTTCACCTCACGGGTAACGTCCCAGTAGACATCCCAGTACTCATCGGTCTTGCTCCAAGGACGTACGATGAAGTTGACGGAGGAGTCTCCGAGCTCGTGCAAGCGGATGACGGGCTCTGGATCTTTCAACACTTTTTCGTGGCTACTCAGGATTTCGGCGAGAACCGTCTCCGCCTTGGGGATGTCGTCGGAGTATCCAATCCCAAACGTCATGTCGACGCGCCGCGTGTCTTGGTGCGTGACGTTGCGAATGACGCCACCCCAGATTTGCTTGTTCGGCACGACCAGCATCTGGTTATCGAAGGTGAGCACCATGGTCGACACCAAGTTCATCTGGTCGACCTTTCCCATGACACCGCCTGCTTCGACGACGTCACCGACGTCGAACGGTCGATAAATCAGGATCATCATTCCTGACGCGAAGTTCGATAACGTGTCCTGCAACGCAAATCCAATCACCAAGCCTGCAATACCTAGGCCGGCAAGCAGTGGGGCCACCTCGATCCCGAGTTGGGCGATCGCGATGAGCAAGCCAAACAGCATGATGAGCCGGCCCGTCATCTTGATGAAAAAGTCTTGCGCGAGGCTGGAGACGTGCAGCTTCGAT
>JAUXFZ010000003.1 GCA_030622585.1 Myxococcales bacterium | reverse complement strand
CGCGGAACGTGCACTGCGCGATGCCGACATGGAATGGAAAGACATCGACGCGGTTGTGATCGGCAAAGCCCCCGACATGTTCGAGGGCGTCATGATGCCCGAACTGTGGCTGTCGGACGCTCTCGGTGCAGCTGGCAAGCCCATCTTCAGGGTTCACACCGCGGGCTCTGTCGGAGGCTCGACCGCGGTCGTTGCGTCTCACCTGATTCAAGGTGGCGTGCACGAGAAAGTGCTCACCTTGGCGTTCGAGAAGCAGAGCGAGGCCAATGCGATGTGGGCGCTGTCGCCGGTGGTGCCGTTCCAACCCCAACTCGTGGCCGGGGCCGGCGGTTATTTCGCGCCTCTCATCCGGTCGTACATTCGCCGAGCCGATGCGCATCCCGACACTGGCTGTATGGTGGCCGTCAAGGACCGTCAGCACGGCTTGCTCAATCCGAATGCGCACCTTCATCTCGATCAAACGCTCGAGCAGGTGAAGGCCTCGCCAATGCTGTGGGACCCGATTCGCTTTTCGGAGACCTGCCCCTCGTCCGACGGCGCGGTGGCCATGGTCCTCGTGAGCGAGAAGCACGCCGATCGCGTCAAGAACCCGGCATGGGTCAAAGGCACCTCCGTCCGCACCGAGCGCACGTTCTTTGCGGGACGCGATCAAGTGAATCCGGCCGCCGGGAAGCTGTGCGCGAAGGACGTCTACGACGAGGCAGGTATCACCAATCCCCTCGAAGAGATCGACTGCGCGGAGGTGTATGTGCCGTTTTCGTGGTTCGAGCCGATGTGGCTCGAGAACCTGGGCTTTGCCGACGAGGGCGAAGGCTGGAGGATGACCATGGACGGCAAGACCAAGATTGGCGGCGCGATGCCGTTCAATATGTCCGGCGGCGTCATGTGCACCAATCCGATTGGCGCCAGTGGTATGCTTCGGTTTGCCGAAGCCGCGCGCCAGGTGCGCGGGACCGCTGAACAACACCAGGTCGATGGTGCGAAAGTGGCCCTTGGTCACGCGTACGGAGGTGGCTCGCAGTTCTTCGCGATGTGGATCGTGAGCTCGGAACGCTGAGCCGGGAGAAACGATGGAATATAATCTTGCAGATCTTTACGAGGCCATTGCGGACACGGTGCCCGACAATGTCGCGCTTGCCTCTGGCGACGTACATCACAGTTACGCAGACCTCGACAAACGGGCGAATCGACTCGCTCACTACCTGCAATCGTGCGGGATTGGAGCTGGCGACCACATCGGCCTGCACCTGTTCAACGGGCACGAGTTTGTCGAGGCGATCTTGGCGATATTCAAGATCCGCGCTGTCGGCATCAATGTGAACTACCGGTTCGTCGGTCCCGAAGTGCGCTACATGATCGACAATGCCGACCTCAAGGGGCTTATCACGCAGCGCCGGTTCCTTCCGGTCATCAACGAAGCGATGCAAGGCCTCGACCCGCTCTCGGCCCTCATCGTGATCGAAGACGGCGCCGATGGGGTTGCTGATCAGGAGTCGATCGAATACGAGACCGCGATGTCGCAAGGCTCCGAAGAACGGGATTTTGGACCGCGTTCAGGCGACGATCTCTACATCGTCTACACCGGCGGCACGACCGGGATGCCCAAGGGCGTCATGTGGCGGCATGAAGATCTATTTTTCACCGGCCTTCAGGGCGGGTCACCGGGCGGAGACCCGGTGGAGTCGCCCGAGCAGCTGATCGAGCAGGTCAAAGAGGGCTGGTATACGGTAAGCATGCTTCCTTGCGCTCCATTCATTCACGGTTCCGCGCAATGGACACAATGGATCTGTCACCTGACCGGGGGCAAGCTCGTCCTTCAACACGGGCCGAGCTTCGATGCAAAGCGCATCCTCTCGCTCGTGAGCGAGGAGGAGCTGTCGACCTTGTCGCTCGTGGGTGACGCCATGGCGATTCCGCTGGTCGAGGAGCTCAGGGCCGGCGACTACGACATGTCGAACCTGGCCGTGATCGCGTCGGCGGGAGCGATCCTTTCGGCGAGCATCCAGGCGGAGCTCGAGGAGCTCCTTCCGGACGTGATGATCATCAACAGCTTTGGCACGAGCGAGTCGGGGGACCTTGGCCGCGCTGCCGAGGACGAAGACAGCCATGAAGGCCGCCCGTCGTTCTATATGGGCGACGACGTCACGGTCTTGGACGAGGAAGGCAAGGCGATCGAGCCGGGCTCCGGCGACATCGGACTCGTCGCTCGTTCCGGACGCCTTCCGCTTGGCTACTACAAGGACCCAGTGAAGACCGCGGAGCGCTTCAAGGAGTTTAACGGCAAGCGCTGGGTCGTTCCCGGGGACTTCGCCACCATCGAAGAAGATGGGCGGATCACATTTCTCGGTCGTGGTAGCAAGTGCATCAATACCGGCGGCGAGAAGGTCTTCCCCGAAGAGGTAGAGGAAGCGCTCAAGGCGCACACCGACATCATCGACGCGCTCGTCGTTGCGGTGCCGGATCCCCGGTTTGGCTCCAAGGTCGCCGCTGTGTTCAACACACGGGACAACGCACAGCTCTCGCTCGACGAAGTGAAGCAACACTGCCGAAAGCATATCGCCGGGTACAAGATTCCCCGGCAGATCACCATTACCGAGACGGTGTCCCGCATGCCGAGTGGCAAGCCCGACTATCCCTGGGCCGAGAAAATCGCCCGCGACCAGGCGAGCGCGTAGCCCATGCCCTCAAGCTCCCAAACCCGAGAGGAACCCATGTCCACCGCACGAGAAAAAGAAGAGGAGCTTTTTCCTGGCTTTCCGCGTGGTTGGTTCGTCATCGGAATCACCAGCGAGCTAGCGACGGGAGACGTCAAGCCGATCAAGTACTTCGACCGAGAGATGGTCTTGTATCGAAGTGAGAGCGGCGCTGCGATCGCGCACGACGCGTTTTGTCCGCACCTCGGAGCCCACCTCGGCCATGGCGGCAAGGTTGTCGGAGAGACCATCGAGTGTCCGTTCCATGCGTGGCGGTTCGACGAAACCGGCAAGTGCGTCGACGTGCCCTACGCCAAGCGAATTCCGCCGCGCGCCTGCGTGAAGAACCGCCCGGTGCAGGAGCACAACGGTTTGATCTTCATGTGGAATGCCCATCTCGAGGGCGAGGAGCCCACCTGGGAGATCCCCGACGTCCCCGAGTACGGCGATGAAGGCTGGACCGACTGGGGTTCCGTGCTCATCGAGATCAAGACGCACCCGAAAGAGATCGTGGAGAACCTCGCTGACAAGGGTCATTTCGGCCCGGTTCACGGCACATGGGCGAACGACTTCGGAAACGAGTTCAAGGACCACATTGGCATTCAGCACGTCAAAGGCGTTGCCTACCCGCGAGGTGGCGGAGAGGATCACTTCGAGCTGCAATCGACGTACTACGGGCCGGGCTACATGCTCAGCGAGATGGAGAGCATTTTGCCGAACATCATGCTCCTCTGTCACACTCCCGTGGACAAGAACAACGTTCACGTTCGAATCGGCGCGATGATCGACACGTCGAGTGTCAAAGAAGGCAAGGAGCAGTTCGAGGAGGGCTACCGCGAGAACATCATCGTCGGTTTCAAAGAGGACATCGCGATCTGGGAAAACAAAAAGTACCGGACGCGACCGATTCTCTGCGATGGTGATGGCGACGTGGGGGCTCTGCGCCGCTGGTATCAGAAGTTCTACATGCCCCAAACAGAGGTTGGATATTAGCTATGGATGAGCGAGCCAAGCGCATCGTTGAAACGGCCGTCGCACTCGCGGAGCGCGACGGATACCAGGCGGTACGGCTGCGGGACGTCGCAGCCACTGCACAGGTGGCGCTTGGCACGGTGTACAAACGTTTCTCGAGCAAAGAGGAAATCCTGATCGCTGCTCTCGAACAAGAAGTCGAGAAACTGGTCGCCAAGATGGGCAAGAAGCCCATTCCGGGAGACACCCCCCACGAGCGGATCCGGTTCGTGTTCTCCGCGGTCAGCAAGGGCTTCGTGCGTCGCCCGAATCTCGGGAAGGCGCTGGTTCGTTCGCTCGCATCCGGAGACCCGAACATCACCGAGCGCGTCGCGAGCTTCCATGGCGTAATCACGGCGTTGGTCATGACCGCGATTCGCGGCGGCACACCCTCCGATCAAGAATCGTGGGGAGGCGACGTCGACGAGCGCGAACGCACCATTGCCTCGATTTTGCAGAACGTTTGGTTCGCGTCGTTCGTGGGGTGGGCCGGCGGCTTGCACGATGCCGAGCGGCTGATCGCCGACGTCGACAAAACCGCAGAGCTCCTGCTACCGGCGTAGGCGAGGGCATATCACTACGCCGCAGCGATTTAGGTGGGTTCTCCCTTGCCCCAAGGGCTGCGAGGAAGTGCTCGCCGAAGAGGTACGGGGGCTCGACGTCGAGGTCGCAGAGGTGCGGCCGACCGCAGTGCACGCCCGCGGGACGCTCCAAGAAGGGTATCGCCTGTGTTTGTGGTCCCGCATTGCGTCGAGGGTCTTGCTTCCCCTCGTCGAGTTCGATGCCGAGGACGACACCGCGTTGTACGATGCGCTTCGCAAAGTTGCATGGTGGGAGCATTTCGACGCCACGCAGACCTTCGCGATCGGAACCTCCCAAGCGCCGAAGAGTCCGTTCCCCTCGCACTACTGGGTACAGCGGGCCAAGGACGCGATCGTCGATAGCTTTCGCGACCACGCAGGCACGCGTCCGAGCATCGACAAGACGAACCCAGGGATTCGACTTCATCTACACATCGGCGAAACGCACCACGAGCTCGCGCTCGACTTCTCGGGGGAGGGGCTTCATCGGCGTGGCTACAGGCAGGCGGGCGGAAAGGCGCCGCTCAAAGAGAACCTCGCCGCCGCCATCCTCTCTCTTGCCGGTTGGCCGGAGGCGGCGCGCAAGGGTCTGACGTTGATGGACCCGACCTGCGGTTCCGGGACCTTCTTGATCGAGGCGGCTCTGATGGCGACCAACTGCGCGCCCGGGCTGCTGCGGGAGCGCTTTGGGTTCGAGAGTTGGTTGCGGCACGACCCCACGGCTTTCGCGACGGAGCGCGACGCGGCACTGACGGCGCGTCAAGCCGAGTGTCGGGCACGAATCTTCGGCTGCGACGCGTCGGAGAAGGCGTTGTCGTACGTGCGACAGAATCTCGAGGCCGCGGGAGTCGAACAGCATGTGTCACTGGCAGTCCAGGAACTGTCGGCGGTCCAAAAGCCGGCGGAGGGCGGCATCCTCGTGTGCAATCCGCCCTATGGTCACCGACTTGGTGACGAGGGCACAGTGTTCCTCTTCTATCAGGCGCTCGGCGATACGCTGAAGCGCGTCTTTGACGGCTGGACAGCGTACGTGTTTGCCGCCCACGGCGGGAACCTCAAGCACCTCGGGCTTCGACCGACACGTCGCCACGTGTTGTACAATGGGTCGATCGAGTGCCGCCTCGTGGAGATCCCTGTGCGGGGCGTGGCCGGGGGTGCTGCCGCCAAGGCGCCCGGTTGGCGAAAGCCGAGCGAGAAGGCGCAGATGTTCGCCAACCGCATCAAGAAGAACAAGAAGAAGTGGGGGAAGTGGGCGAAACGGAGCGGCATCGAATGCTACCGAATCTACGACGCCGACATTCCGGAGTACCATGTGGCGGTTGACCACTATCAGGCGAAGGTCGTGGTCCACATCTTTCAGAAAGAACGGGACGCTGGCGACGACCGCGCGAAGCAACGAGTTCAAGACGTGTTGATGACGCTTCCCGAAGCGCTGGGCATCGATCCTGACGATCTCATCGTGAAGGTCAGACGCAAACACGACGAGGGCGACCAATACGCCCGCATCTCGCAGCAAGAAGCGGAGATGACGGTCAGCGAGGGTGACCTTCGCTTCGTCGTGAACCTAGAGGACCGCATCGACACCGGTCTGTTCTTGGACCACCGCACGGTCCGTGCCTACGCAGCCGAGCAATGCAAGGGCAAGCGCATGCTCAATCTGTTTTCGTACACCTGTTCGGTGAGCGTTGCGGCGGCGGCTGGCGGCGCCAAACAGACCACGAGCGTCGACCTCTCGAACACCTATCTCGACTGGGGCAAGAAGAATTTCAAAGCCAACGACCTGGACCCTACGAAGCACCGTTTCATTCGCGATGACGCCACCCGCTGGATGGCCAGAGACCGCAACAGCTACGACTGGATCTTCATCAACCCGCCCACCTTCTCACGCTCCAAAATGAGCAAGGGCGACTTCAACATCCACAAAGATCACAAAGGTCTGCTCGAAGGCGCGATGAGCTCCCTGGACAAAAAGGGCGAGCTCCTATTCACCACCCACGCCCGAGCCTTTGAGCTGGACGAAGCGATTACAAAGCAATTCGAGGTCCGAGACGTCACAAAACAGTTCGTCCCCCCGGACTTCACTCGCTACCCGTTCCAAGCCTTCCGCCTTCGAAAAAGGGCGTAGACGGCGCGCACTACGGGTTCAGCTTGAACACGCGCTGCGCATTCTCGCGGAGAAATTTCGGCCAGACCTCGTCCTTGAAGGGCACGTTTTGCATTTCTGTGAAGATACGCTCGAGCGATAGGCCCATCGGGAAGTAGCCGGCGAACATGACCTTGTCGGCGCCGCGCGTGTTCGCGTAGTGGATGATCGATTTCGGGTAGTGCTTCGGCGCGAAGGCGCTCGTGCTGTAGTAGAGGTTGGGGTACTTGAGCATCAGCTTGACGGCCAGGTCGACCCAGGGCTCGCCGCCGTGACGCATCACGAATTTCAGCTCCGGAAAAAACCAGCACACCTCGTCGATGTGTTCGACCTTCTGCGGCTCCATTGGGATGCGCGGCCCGGGGACACCCACACAGAGGCAAATCGGGATGTCGAGCTCAACACAGGTCGCGTAGATCGGATAATACTTCTTGTCGTTCAGCGGAACCTGAGGGCACAGCCCCGACGGAAAACCGGTGACAGCCTTGATGCCGTGCTCCTTGTGCAGCTTTCGGATCTTCCGGACTTCCTCCATGCCGTTGTTTGGATTCGCTCCGTACGATGCGAAGAACCGCTCGGGGTGCTTGCGGCATGCTTCGAGGTTGGCGGAGTTCGGTCCGGAGATGCCGAGCATCGCCTGTTCGACGCCCCACTTGTCCATCTCTTGGATCGCGTACCCGATGTAGTCCTTCTGATCGTCGATCTCCGGGATGTCCTTGAACATGTACTCCGCGGGCATCTTGAAGCTGTTCCGGCTCTCTTCGTCGAGCAACAGCGGCTTGATGAACTCGTACCAAGCGGTGCGGTCCCCATCGGGGATGTTCATCATCAGATCGATGGCTTTGAGGCCACTCGGTATCGGCATGAAATGGCGTCCTTTCAGGGGTCCCGATTCGGCCCTATGCTCGCGTGGGCCAGCTGGACATGCCCCAACCCGTGGGCTAGAACACGTTCTACTTTATGGCCCGACGCGGCCCTTCTGTAAAGCCGGGACCACACGACTCATCGAATGCCAGCGGTCCCCGAGTCCGCGGCGCTTGGAGACACGACCAATGCACGGAGATCAGAGCCCCATTCCGACACGCGAAGAGCTCATCCAGCGAGCCCGCGATCTCGCGCCGACCCTGCAGGAACGAGCCAAGCAGACAGCCGCGCTACGCAGGATGCCTGACGAGACCATCGAGGACTTCCATCGGCTTGGCCTTTTCAAAGCTACGCAGCCCAAGCGCTACGGCGGCTACGAGCTGGACCCGTCCATCATCTTCGACCTCCAGCTGGAGCTCGGCCGGGGCTGTGCGTCGAGCGCTTGGGTCTACGGCGTGATCAGTGTGCACACCTGGCAGCTGGCGCTGTTCGCGCCTGAAGCGCAAGACGAAGTATGGGGTGAAGATCCCAAGACCTTGATCTCCTCGTCGTACATGCCGGTCGCCAAGACCGAATGGGTCGATGGCGGCGTGAAGCTCAGCGGGCGTTGGTCGTTTTCGAGTGGGTGCGACGCTTGCCAGTGGGTCTTCCTCGGCGGGTTCGTACCGAACGAAGAGGGCAAGCCACCGGACATGCGCACGTTCTTAGTGCCACGCGCCGACTACGAGATCATCGACAACTGGCATGTGTCGGGGCTTCGGGGATCGGGCAGCAAGGATGTCGTGGTCGACGGGGCGTTCGTTCCGGACCACCGAATGCACAAGTTCTCGGATGGATTCAGGCAGCAGAGCCCGGGCAACGAGATCAACCCATCGCCCGTGTACAAGTATCCGTTCGGCCAGATTCATGTTCGCTCGGTGTCCACGCCTGCGGTCGGCGCTGCCTTCGGGGCGCTCGACTCCTACATCGACTTCATGAAGAGCAAGGTCTCCCAGGCGACCGGCGGCAAGGCCAAGGACTCGTTCACCAACAGCATGGTGGCTGCCGAGGCTACGGCCGTGCTCGACCGCGAGGTCTTGACGCTGCGGCGTAATTTCGACGAGATGGCCGGCTATCTGCAGAGGGGCGAGAAGATCCCGTTCGACCGACGGGTCCACTTCCGCAACGACTCGGCGCGGGCCGTCCGGGTATCGACGGAGGTCGTCCAGCAGCTGTTCGTCGCATGCGGTGCTCGCGCGGCCTTCGAAGATCACCCCATCAACCGCCACTTCCAAGACATTCACACGATTCGACTTCACCACGCGAACAGTCCCGACACCCCCGGCTCCAACATGGGCGGCGTGCTGTTTGGCCAGAAGAGCACGGATTTCTTCATCTAAACATGGATGCCACGGCGCGAAAACAGAGGGTCGAGGAGCTTGGAGACGAGCTGTACGAGGCGATGCGTGCGCGCCGGACGCTGAGTCCCCTCACCGAACGCTGGCCGGAGATCACAATTGAAGATGCGTACCACGTGTCGCTCAGAATGGTGAACCGGCGTGTGCAAGGTGACGGCGAGAAGATCATCGGCAAAAAGATCGGTGTGACCAGTCTTGCAGTGCAAGAGATGCTGGGCGTCTTTCGACCGGACTTCGGGTATCTCACGGACAAAATGCACTATCCGAATGGCGGCCCGATGCCGATCAGCGAGCAGTTGATTCAGCCGCGCGCCGAAGGCGAGATCGCCTTCAAGTTGAAAAAAGACTTGAAGGGTCCGGGCGTCACAAACGAGGACGTCTTAGATGCGACGGAGTACGTGATGGCCTGCTTCGAGGTTGTGGACAGCCGAGTTCACGACTGGAAGGTGAAGATCCAAGACACCGTCGCAGACAACGCGAGCTGCGGATTGTTCGTCCTCGGTGACGAGCACGTCGACCCCAAGGGGCTCGACTTCCCGAACTTGAGAATGCGCGTCTACAAGAACGGCGTGCTTCTCAGCGAGGGGCTCGGTTCGGCAGCCCTGGACTCGCCGCTCAACTGTGTCAGTTGGCTGGCGAACACCCTGTCGGAGTTTGGGATCAGCCTGAATGCCGGTGATGTCGTGCTTTCCGGCTCGCTGGTGCCCCTCGAGCCGGTGGTTGCCGGCGATGAAATGCGTCTCGAGGTCGCAGGGATCGGGACTGCGTCCGTGCGGTTCACATAGGAGTAGCGAGAGATGACGACGAAAGTGAAGGCAGCGATCATCGGCTCCGGGAATATCGGAACCGATCTGCTCTACAAGGCCCTTCGAAGCGAGACCATCGAACCGGTATGGATGGTGGGCATCGACCCGGAGTCCGAAGGCCTCAAGCGAGCGAAGGAGCTTGGTCTCAAGACGACGGCCGACGGTGTCAAGGGCATGGAGCCGCACATTGCCGACGACAAGGTCCAACTCGCCTGGGACGCGACCAGCGCCTACGTGCACCAGTCGAACAACGAGCTCGTCAAAAAGTACGGCGTCAAGATGGTCGACCTCACGCCGGCCGCGATCGGGCCCTTCTGTGTGCCCCCCGTCAATTTGGAAGAGATGGTTGGGCGAGACGAACAGAATGTGAACATGGTGACCTGCGGTGGTCAGGCAACCATTCCCATGGTCGCGGCCGTGAGCCGCGTGCAGGCCGTCGAGTACGGCGAGATCATCGCGACGGTATCCTCGAGGTCGGCAGGGCCGGGGACGCGGAAGAACATCGACGAATTCACGCGCACCACGGCCAGGGGCGTGGAGGTTGTCGGCGGCGCGGAGCGCGGCAAAGCGATCATCATCATCAATCCCGCGGAGCCACCACTCATGATGCGCGACACGATTCACTGTCTGACCAAGGATGCTCCGAAACAAGACGAGATCATCGAATCGGCTCAGCGAATGATCGCCGAGGTCCAGAAATACGTGCCCGGATACAGACTCAAGAACGGGCCGGTGTTCGATGGCAATCGCGTGTCGTTCTACATGCTCGTCGAGGGGCTCGGCGATTTCCTCCCGGAGTACGCGGGCAATCTCGACATCATGACGGCGGCTGGCCTACGGACGGCCGAGCTCATCGCTGAGGAAATCCAGCGCGCGGAGGCAGCATGAATCTCGAAGGTAAGAAGGTCACGCTCCACGACATGAGCCTGCGCGACGGGATGCATCCCCAGCGCCACCAGCTCACGACCGAACAAATGGTCGAGGTAGCGACCGCGCTCGATGCCGCCGGCGTCCCGCTCATCGAGGTAACGCACGGTGACGGCCTCGGTGGCGCGTCCGTGAACTACGGCTTCCCGGCCGCAAGCGATGAGGAATACCTCCGGGCCGTCGTGCCGAAGATGAACGACGCGAAAATCTCGGCATTGCTGATTCCCGGCATTGGCACGGTGGACCACCTGCGGATGGCGCACGATTGCGGGGTCCACACCATTCGCGTGGCCACCCACTGCACGGAGGCAGATGTTTCGGAGCAGCACATCGTCCTCGGCGCGAAAATGGAGATGGACACGGTGGGCTTCCTGATGATGGCGCACATGATTCCGCCCGAGCAGCTTCTCGAGCAGGCAAAGCTCATGCAAGGTTACGGCGCGAACTGCATCTACATCACCGACTCGGCTGGCTACATGCTGCCCGACCACGTCACCGCGCGCGTCGGCCGTCTGCGCGACGAGCTCGATGCGGATGTGGAGGTCGGTTTCCACGGGCACCACAACATGCACATGGGCATCGCCAACTCGTTGGCCGCCCTCGAAGCCGGCGCGTCGCGCGTCGACGGCTCCGTGGCTGGCATGGGCGCGGGCGCAGGCAATACGCCCCTCGAGGTGTTCGTCGCCGTGCTCCATCGTATGGGCGTTGAGACCGGGGTCGACATGTGGAAGCTGATGGATGTCGCAGAAGAAATCGTCTACCCGCTGATGACACACAAAGTTCGCGCCGATCGCGATTCGCTCACACTCGGCTATGCAGGCGTGTACTCGTCTTTCTTGCTCCATGCGAAACGCGCAGCCGACAAATACGGCCTCAAGTCGACGGACATCCTCATCGAGCTCGGCCGAATGAAAACCGTCGGCGGGCAGGAAGACATGATCGAGGATGTCGCACTCGATATGAAGAAGGCCGGAGCCGCGGAGTGATCGCGTGAGCGACCTAAACGCATTTCGCGAAGAGGCACGCGCGTGGGTTCGCGAGAACGCGCCCGAGGCGCTCCGGGGCACGAGCGGCAGCGGTCCGTTCGAAGGCTATTGGGGCGGCGCGAAGTGCGAACAGACCGACCCAGACCTGCTCCGATGGCGTGACCTCGGCATCGAGAAGGGGTGGACAGCTCCGAGTTGGCCAAAGCAATACGGCGGCGCTGGGCTCAGCCACGCGCACGAAGAGATCATCCACGCAGAGATGAAGGCGATTGGCGTGCCACGTCCGGTCGCAGGGCAGGGCCTCGCAATGTTTGGACCCGTGCTGCTCGAGTACGGCAATGATGCGCAGAGGGCAGCGCACCTGCCTGGGATCGCTCGCGGTGAGGTGCGTTGGTGTCAGGGGTATTCGGAGCCCAATGCGGGGTCCGATCTCGCGAGCCTCCAGCTGAAGGCCGAGCGGGATGGTGATGAATTCGTGTTGAACGGCCAGAAGGTTTGGACGTCGCACGCCAATCTGAGCGACTGGATCTACTGCCTGACCCGGACGGATCCGAACGCGCCCAAGAAACAGATGGGCATTTCGGTGATCCTCGCCGACCTCAATACGCCCGGAATCACCGTGAAGCGAATCGATCTGATCAGCGGGTACTCGCCTTTCTGCGAAACCTTCTTCGACGACGTCCGCGTGCCCGTCGGCAATCTCGTGGGCAAGGAGAACGAAGGGTGGACGATTGCTAAAGCGATTCTCGGCCACGAGCGCTCATCGATCGGTCGTTCGATCGCGCGGCAGCCGGGGTCGGCGCAGCGCGAGGTCGTCGGCCGGGCGCGCAAGCATCTCGGCGTGGCCGAGGGCGTCATCCCCGACCCGTTGCTTCGTGATGAGATCGCTGCGCTTGGCATGCTCGAAGAGGCGTTTCACCTCACGCTCGCTCGCATTCAGCAAAGCGCCGCAAGCGGCACCCCGGGCTCCGAGGCATCCATCACCAAAATCGTGGGGACCGACCTCAAGCAGATGCGTTTCGAGCTCGGGATGAAAGTCGCTGGCGCAGACGGCCTGGGCTGGGAAGGGCCGGGCTTCGACGAGGACGACCTTCAGTACACCCGGGATTGGCTGCGGTCGCGCGCCAGCACCATTGAGGGAGGCTCGTCCGAGATCCAAAAGAATATCGTCTCCAAACGTGTGCTCGGCTTGCCGGAGGGGAAGAAATGAGCGGGCAAACGGCGCCGTCCCTTCTTCTGAACGACGAGCAGCAGATGCTCTCGAAGACGGCGCACCAGTTCATCCGTGACCGCGCGCCGGTCGCTCGCATTCGGACCCTCCGTGACTCGAAGGACGAGACCGGGTTCTCCCGCGAGCTTTGGAGCGAGATGGCGGAGCTCGGTTGGCTCGGTCTCCAAATACCGGAGCCATACGATGGTATGGGCCTTGGCTTTTTCGATCTCTGTGTCGTCCTCGAGCAGAGCGGCCGCGAGCTGATGCCAGAGCCATTCGTGTCGACCCTTTTGCTCGGCACGCAAGCGCTTCTACTCGGCGGAACCGATGCGCAGAAGAAGGCTCTGCTCCCTGGCATCGCGTCTGGTGAAACGATCGTGACCCTGGGCTACGAAGAGGCCGGTTCGCATGGAGATGTCTCGAAGGTCGCGACGACGGCTCGCAAATCGGCGACCGGATTCGAGCTCAGTGGGGAGAAGCTTCAGGTCCTCGACGGCCACCTTGCCGAGCGGATCATCGTATCCGCAACCACTTCAGGCTCAGGTTACACGCTCTTCCTGATCGACCCGGCCCATTCGGGGGTCACGATCACGCGCCAGTTCCGAATCGACGGACTGAACGCAGCCATCGTTCAGCTCGACGCAGTGCCGGTAGGGCGTGACGACATCATCGGCGAGATCGGTGGCGGAGCGGTGCTCCTGGAGGCGGTGTTCGACCGTGCCGCGGTGGGTTTGTCGGCGCAAATGCTTGGAGCCGCGGAGCAAGCCTTTGCCGACACCATCAACTACATCAAGGAACGCGAGCAGTTCGGCGTGCCCATCGGCTCGTTCCAGGCACTTCAGCACCGTGCCGTATCGGTGTACACGGAGCTGGTGCTAACCCGCTCGGTGGTCCTTGCCGCCGCCCGCGCGATCGACGACGCGCCAGATGACGTCCCGCGACTCGCGTCGCTTGCCAAGGCCATCGCCTCGGAGACATTCAAGCACGCTGCCAAGGAAGCCATCCAAATGCATGGCGGCATCGGCGTGACCGACGAGCACGACATCGGCTTCTACATCAAGCGTGCACAAGCGACCTACATGACTTTCGGCAAGCCTTCGCACCACCGGCAACGCTGGGCGGAGCTTCACGGTTACTAGCGACCCCTAAACAAGAGCGAGAAGTACGATGAAAAGGTTTGAAGGTAAGAACGTTTTAATCACCGGCGCAGCGTCGGGCATCGGCCAGGCCACCGCGAAGCGCATCGCCGAGGAGGGTGGCAACGTCGCTCTCATCGACATCAATGCCGAGGGGCTGGCTGGCACGAAGAAGATCGCCGAAGACTTGGGCGTCAAGGCCTGGGTCTACGAGTGCAACGTCACCGACGGCGCCCGTGTGAAAGAGGTGATCGACCAGGCTGCGAAAGACATGGGCGGCTTCGACACCCTGTGTCACTGCGCCGGAATCCTCCGCACCTACCACACGCACGAGATGACCTTCGATCAATGGCACGAGATCATCGACATCAATCTCAATGGCACGTTCTACGTCAACCAGGCCGCACTCCCGCACCTGTTGAACAACCGCTTCAGCGCCCTGGTGAACTGTTCATCGACTTCCGCTCTCGGTAGCCATCCGTGGATGGCTGCCTACGCGGCCTCGAAGGGCGGCATCCTCTCGATGACCCGCTCGCTCTATCAGGAATACGTAAAGCAAGGCCTGCGCGCCAACTGCGTAATCCCCGGCGGAATCGCCACGGCGCTACACGGCGACTTCAAGGCCCCCGAAGGCGCCGACATGGACCTACTCAAAGGCGCCATGCCTTTCGTAGGCTTCGCCAAGCCCGCACACGCGGCCTCCGTCATCGCCTTCCTAGCCTCCGACGACGCCCGCTACATAAACGGCACAGAAATCCGAGCCGACGGCGGCGCCCTCTCCTAGGCGCACGGGCTATCTAGTTCTTCAGCTTCGCAAGCTCTTGCACGCGGGCAAGCACTGGCGCGTCCACCTTGTGGAGCGCGCCGGCGTCGTGCGGCGGCTGCGGGTCGTACTCGATCATGAGTTGTAGCGCCTTCGCCGTCGTCGCATCGGTGAGGCGTTCGGCCAACTGCAGGGCCATGTCGATGCCACTCGAGACGCCAGCTGCAGTGATGACCCTGCCTTCGACCACGACGCGCTCATCAGAGGGCTTCGCTCCGTACTTGGCCAGAAGGTGGCGCGAGGCGAAGTGTGTGGTGGCCTTCACCCCATCCAAGATTCCGGCTGCCGCGAGCAGCAAGGAACCCGTGCAAACCGACGTCGTGAACTGAGTCGTCTCATGCGCTGTGCGAATCCACTGCAGAATTACAGCGTCGTGCACCAGGGCTCGCGTGCCGATACCGCCCGGAACCAACACGATGTCGGGGCTTGGCACCTCGTCGAACGTCCGATCGACAGTGAGACCCAGGAACCCGTTGTCGGTGCGCACTTCGCCCTTTCGGTGACCGACGAAACGCACCTCTGCTCCAGGAAGGCGCTGCAGGACCTCATACGGCCCAACCGCGTCGAGGGCCGTGACTTGGTCGAACAGGGCGACTGCGATTTCCATCGAACGAACGCTTTCGAAAAGGGTCCCTAGTCCAGGTGGCCGCGGACGAAGGGGAGGTAGGTTGGGTGCCAGACGTGTGCTCGGACGAACGCTTCAACGTCGTCGGGGATGTTGTCTCGGCGGGCTACGCCGTCTTCGATGGCTTGCTGCACCACCCGCGTAGCGACACGGACAGACGTTTCTTGAAGGTCGGACACAGGCGGGTAGATCAGGCCGCCTTCGACGTATTTCTCGATGGTGTAGTCGGCGAGCGCCTGGGAGGCTTCGAGGACCATGCCGTCGGTGATCGACTTCGCGTTGCTAAGGATCGCGCCGAAGCCGAGGCCTGGGAAGATGAATGCGTTGTTGCCCTGCCCGATAGGATGCGTCACGCCGCCCATCTGGACCGGATCGAACGGGCTGCCCGTCGCCACGATCGCTTGGCCTTCGGTCCATCGGAAGATGTCGATCGGCGTGGCCTCCGCCGAGTCGGTCGGATTCGACAGCGGGAAGATGATCGGCCCCTGGTGGTTGTCCGCCATCGCACGGACCACTTCTTCGTCGAAGGCACCCGGCCGGCCGGATAGGCCCAGGAGCACCGTCGCCTTCGCGTTGCGAATGGTTTCGAGCAGATCGGGTGCATCACCCGCGAACTCCCATCCGCGGATGGCCGCGCGCTCCTGCGCGAAGCCCTGCTTGTACTCTTCCATATCGCGGTCCGCGAGCAGCAGGCCCTTCGAATCCAGCACGAACACGCGCTGCTTCGCTTGCTCCAGGCCGAGGCCAGCGCGGACCAAACCCTCGCGAATCGCCCAAGCCACGCCCACGCCGCCCGCGCCGGCTCCGTGAATGACGAAGACCTCGTCCTTCAGGCCTTCGTCACGAAGATGACAAGCCGCGAGAATGCCTGCCAATGCGACAGCGCCCGTGCCCTGGATGTCGTCGTTGAAGGATGGACCTCGGTCCCGGTATCGATCGAGCACCGTGAAGGCCGCCGTCTTCGAAAGATCCTCCCATTGGATCACGGCGTCCGGCCAACGAGACCAAACCCCGTCGACAAACTGGTCGAGGAACTTGTAGTAGTCGTCGCCTTGGAGCCGCTTCTGACGAACCCCGAGGTAGTTGGGGTCGTTGATCAGGTCCATGCGGTCTGTCCCAACGTCGAGTGCGACGGGCATCGTGTGGAACGGGCTCACGCCCCCACCGACGGTGTAGAGAGCCATCTTCCCGATGGGAATCGCGAGGCCACCGTACCCTTGGTCGCCGATCCCGAGGATCGCCGAAGAATCCGTCGCGACGATCATGCGAACGTCGTCCATTGGGTAGCATTCGAGCGTTTGATCCGCGCGGTCGATATTGAGGGGAGAGAACGAGAGCCCTCGTGGGTTCTGGTAGAGGGCGCTGAACTGTTGCACCGCCGCGCCGACCGTCGGCGTGTAAACGATCGGCAACATCTCGTCGAGGTGCTTCTCGAGTAACGCGTAGAACAAAATCTCTTGCCGTTCCTGGAGGCTCCGCAGGTACTGATACTTGTCGATGTCGGTCGGCGCTTGGACGTAGCCCTCATAGACGCGGTCGATCTGCTGTTCGAGCGTATTGTATTGGGGCGGAAGAAGGCCCCCTAGCCGAAGTGCGACACGCTCTTCGTGGCTGAACGCCGTGCCCTTGTTGGAGAGCACGAGTCGCAGCAGAGTGATGCCGTCCTGGTAGACCTCCATGTACTGGCGGCCGTGCTCATCTTCCTTGAGGTCAAACAACCGGCTAACGCGTTTGCGAGGCATGGCGTTCCTTTCCTTAGGCGCCTTCGATGGCGGCCACGACTGCGCCCGCCATCTCCGTCGTGCCGAGCGAACGCTGTCCGCCGCTCAGGTCTGCAGTCCGAAGCCCACTGTCGAGGACCTTCTGGACGGCGTCTTCAATTGTCTTTGCGTCGTCGTCGAGGTCGAGGCTGTGCCGAAGTAGCATCGCCGCGCTGAGAATCGTACCCAGTGGGTTCGCGATCCCTTTGCCTGCAATGTCCGGCGCGGAGCCGTGGATTGGCTCGTACACACCGAGCGTACCCTCGCCGAGCGATGCGCTTGGCAGGAGCCCCAGCGACCCGGTCAACACCGCACCTTCGTCCGAGAGGATGTCGCCAAACATGTTGCCGCTCACGATGACGTCGAACGATGAAGGATCGGTGACGAGGCGCATGGCGGCCGAATCGACGAGCTGATGATCGAGGCTGATATCCGAGTTCTCTTTGCCGACCTCGGTCGCGACCTCTCGCCATACTTGCATCGTGGCCAGGACGTTCGCCTTGTCGATGGAGGTCACGTGCCCGCCTCGTTTTCGCGCGACTTGGAAGGCTAGCTCGACGATGCGACGAATCTCGCTCTCGTCGTACACCATCGTATCGAAGCCGGTGCGAAGGCCATTCTTGGTCTCTTTGCCCTTGGGCTGACCGAAATAGATGCCACCGGTGAGCTCGCGGATAAACACCAAATCCACGCCGCGCAGGCGTTCGGGCCGGAGGGGGGAGGCCGCTTCGAGGCCAGGGAAGAGCTTCACCGGGCGAACATTCGCGAAGAGCTTCAGCGCCTTTCGCATTCCGAGAAGCCCCTGCTCCGGGCGAACCTTGGCGTTGGGGTCATCCCACTTTGGGCCACCAACCGCACCGAGCAGGACGGCATCCGCACTGCGGCATCCGACGATGGTGTCGTCCGGAAGTGGGACGCCCGTCTCGTCGATCGCAATGCCACCGATCAGGTGTGTCGAGAACGTGAAGGTGTGGCTGGACTTGCTCGCGATCGTCTCGAGCACCTGGCGAGTCGCATCAACGATTTCGGGACCGATTCCGTCACCAGGGAGAAGTGTAATTTTGGCTTTCATCTATCGTTACCTGCGCGGCCGGCCATGATGCACGGCACACGTCATGAGGGCAATGGCTAAGTAGCCCGTTCCAGCGTGAGCCCGTACTCGATGCTGTCGATCAGCGCCTGAAGCGACGCCTCGATGATGTTGCTCGATGCTCCCACGGTGCTCCACGTGTCGTGGGCCGACTGGCTGTCGATGAGCACTCTGGTTGTCGCATCGGTTCCGTTGCGCCCGTCGAGAATGCGAACCTTGTAGTCACTGAGATGCATCTGTGAGACCTCGGGGAAGAAGGGGAGTAGCGCCTTTCGGAGCGCCGAGTCGAGCGCGCTCACCGGGCCGTTGCCTTCGCCCGCGGTGTGTACGATCTCATCCCCGATTTGGACCTTGACCGTGGCCTCCGCGAGCATGCCGCCGCCACGCCGTCGTCCCACGCCTGCTTGGAAGTCCAAGACCTCGAAGGGTGGTGTGTAGTCGGCTCGGTGACGAGCGATGAGCAGCACGACCGATGCTTCGGCTGCCTCGTATGCGAAGCCCTTGGACTCGAGCTCCTTGATCTTCTCGAGGACGCGGCCTCCGTGGTCCGAGCTGACCTCGAGCCCAAGCTCTTCCGCCTTGCTCAGGACGTTGCTACGTCCGGAAAGCTCGCTCACCACCACGCGCGACTGGTTCCCGACGAGAGTCGGCTGGATGTGCTCGTATGATTCCGGATGCCGGCGAATTGCCGACACGTGGATGCCGCCTTTGTGGGCGAAGGCACTACGCCCGACGTAGGCCGCATGATCGTTGGGACTCAGGTTCGCGATCTCCGCGACGAAATGTGAGAGGTCGTAGAGTTGCTTGAGGCCGCCTTGGGGCAGACACTGCAATCCCAGCTTGAGCTCGACGTCCGGGATGACCGCGCATAGGTTGGCGTTTCCGCAGCGCTCCCCGTAGCCGTTGATCGTTCCCTGGACGTGCCGCACTCCCGCACGAACCGCGGCGACAGAGTTGGCAACCCCGCACTCACTGTCGTTGTGGGCGTGGATGCCGAGTAGCGCGTCCGGAAGGGCCTCCTGGACGGCTTTCACGACCTCCTCGACCTCCCAGGGCATCGAACCACCGTTGGTGTCGCAAAGGACTAGCCGTTCGGCGCCACCGCGGGCTGCGGCTCGCAGGGTGTCGAGCGCGTACTGCGCGTCGGCCTTGTATCCGTCGAAGAAATGCTCTGCGTCGTAGATCACCCGCCGATCGTTCTTCCCTAGAAAGGTCACACTCTCTTCGATCATGCGAAGGTTCTCTTCGTGGCTCGTGCGCAGCACTTCGGTGACGTGCATGTTCCAGGTCTTGCCGAATATGGTACACACCGGCGTCTCGGCGGCGAGCAAGGCATGAAGCTGCTTGTCGTCTTCCGCGCGCAGCTGCGCGCGACACGTCGAGCCGAACGCGGCCACGACGACGTTCTTCCAATCGACGTCCTTCGCCCGCTCGAAGAACTCGACGTCCTTGGGGTTCGACCCCGGCCATCCGCCCTCGAGGAAGGTGACGCCCAGCGAATCCAGGTGCTCCGCGATTCGCAGCTTGTCCTCGCAGGACAGACTCATCCCCTCCATCTGCGTGCCATCACGCAGAGTGGTGTCGTAGATCTCGACTACCGGGTCCGAGCCGTTATGTCCGCTGTTGCTCATAGCTGGTGATCTGCTCGTCGAATGAAAGGAGGTATCCAAGCTGGTCGACACCCTCGAGGAGGCAGTGCTTGGAGAACGCGTCGATGGGGAAGGTCGCCTCGAGTCCGTCGATGCCCGTCACTGACTGGGTCAGGAGATCGACCGTGATCTTCGTCGAGCGATCGAGTTGAACAGCTTCCATGAGGGCTTTGTACACCTCGGCATCGACCTCAACGGGCAACAGGCCGTTCTTCAGCGAGTTGCTCCGGAAGATGTCCGCGAAGCCGGTGGAGATAATTGCACGGAAGCCCCAACCGACCAATGCCCAGGGGGCGTGTTCGCGCGACGAGCCGCTGCCGAAGTTGTTGCCCGCGATGAGGATCTGCGCGCCCTGCGAAGCGGCCTCGTTGAGCACGAACTCGGGGTTGTCCGAACCGTCCTTGAGGTAGCGCCAGTCGCAAAAGAGGCTGTCGCCGAGACCGTGCTTGTCGGTCACCTTGAGAAAGCGAGCAGGGATGATCTGATCCGTGTCGACGTTCTCGGCGGGGAACGGGACTGCATGCGATGTCAGTGTGGTGAATTTAGCCATGACTCTGTCTTTCAAGAAAGGAGCAAGCTCCGCGGGTCGGTGACTTCGCCGGTGATGGCTGCTGCGGCAGCGGTGAGTGGCGATGCGAGGAAAGTGCGGCCGCCTTTGCCCTGTCGTCCCTCGAAGTTACGGTTCGAGGTGCTGACGGCATACTGGCCGGGCTCGAGGTTGTCACCGTTCATCGCGATGCACATCGAACAGCCGGGCTCACGCCACTCGGCGCCCGCCTCCTTGAAGATCCGATCGAGCCCTTCGGCCTCGGCCTGCTTCTTGATGTCGTGTGATCCCGGCACGACCAGAGTGCGCATACCATCCGCGACCTTGCGGCCGCTGAACACACCGGCTGCCATCCGTAGGTCACCGATACGCGAGTTCGTGCACGAGCCGATGAACACCACGTCGACCTTCTGTCCGAGTAGGCGCTGCCCCGGCTGGAGGCCCATATAGCCCATCGCTTTCTCGAACGCGGCCCTCTGTGAGGTGTCATCGAACGAGTCGGCGGTCGGCATCAGTTCGCCTATCTGCATGGCCATGCCCGGGTTCGTGCCGTAGGTGATCATCGGCTCGAGCTTGTTGGCGTCGATGACGACGGTCTTGTCGAAGACCGCGCCTTCGTCCGTTCGCAGCTGACTCCAACGTTCGACCGCAGCGTCCCAATCGGCGCCCTGTGGTACACGCTCCCGCCCCTTCAAGTACTCGAAGGTCGTTTCATCAGGGGCGATCATGCCGGCACGCGCGCCCGCCTCGATGCTCATGTTGCAGACCGTCATTCGGCCTTCCATGTCGAGGCTGCGGATGGCCGACCCGGTGAACTCGATGACGTACCCGGTTCCGCCGCCCGTTCCGATCTCTCCGCAGAGCGCCAGGATGATGTCCTTGGCAGTCACTCCCGGCATCAGCTGACCGTCGACCCGTACTTCGAGGGTCTTGGCCTTGCGCTGCAAAAGACACTGCGTGGCCAACACGTGCTCGACCTCGCTCGTCCCGATGCCGAACGCCAGTGCGCCGAACGCGCCGTGGGTCGACGTGTGACTGTCACCGCAGACGATTGTCTTGCCTGGCTGGGTGAACCCACGCTCCGGCCCGATCACGTGTACGATCCCGTTGCGACTGTCGCCAAGAGCGAAGAGCTCCACTCCGAACTCCTTGCAGTTGCTCTCCAACTGACCGAGCTGCGCCTTCGCCTGGTCGTCGATGACCCACAGCGCCTTCGGTAGCGTCGGCGTCGAATGGTCCATCGTCGCGATGGTCTTGTCCGGGCGACGAACCTTTAGGCCGCGCTCGCGCAGACCGGTGAAGGCTTGCGGGGACGTCACCTCGTGAATGAGTTGGAGGTCGATGTAGAGGACCGCCGGCCTGTCCGGCTCCTGAGCGACGACGTGATCGTCCCAAACCTTCTGAAATAGTGTTCTTGGTTCCATGATGTTCGTTACGCAGCGCTTCCTGCTGCCGCGTTAGCGGTTCGCGTCCCTTCTCTGATCGCGAGGATGCGGTTGATAGCCGCGATGTAGGCTTTGGCGCTCGCGACGATCACGTCCGTGTGTGCGCCGTGACCGTGGAACACCCGCGCGCGCGAGTGCTCGTATTGTGGATTGATCTTTCCGGGCGGCGCCTCGTTGTCGTCGGTAGACACACGCACACTCACCTCTCCCAGGGCGTCGATGCCTTCAGTCACCGATTGAACGGTGTACTCGAGCAGCGAGCAGGGGACGTGAACGAGATTTTGGATGGCCTTGTACACCGCGTCCACCGGGCCGGTCCCGACTTCCGCCGACGTCTGTGTTTGACCGTCGGGCCCGGTGAGCTTCACGGTGGCCGTGGGCATGCCCGTTCCGCACCCCACCTGGATGGCGTCGAGCCTCCAGAACTCTTTCGGCTGATAGAGCTCGTCACTCAACAGGGCCAACAAGTCCGCGTCGGTGATGTGCTTCTTCTTGTCAGCGAGCTTCTTGAACCGCGCGAACGCCTTGTCGAGCCCATCACCGGACACGGAGTAACCGAGCTCGGTCAAGCGGTTCGCAAACGCGTGGCGCCCAGAGTGTTTCCCGAGGATGAGCTGCGTGGTACCCGCGCCCACCGTCTCGGGGCGCATGATCTCGTAGGTCTCCTCATGCTTGAGCATCCCGTCCTGGTGAATGCCGGCCTCGTGCGCAAACGCATTCGCACCCACGATCGCCTTGTTCGGCTGTACGACCATGCCGGTCACCTTGCTCACCAACCGGCTAGCGCGCGTGAGCTGTGTGGTGTCGACCTGCGTGCCGATGCCAAAGAGGTCGCGCCGCACATGCAGCGCCATGACGACCTCTTCTAGCGAGGCATTGCCGGCTCGCTCGCCGATGCCGTTGACCGCCACTTCGACCTGGCGGGCGCCGTTGACCACCGCCGAGAGGCTATTGGCCACTGCCATCCCGAGGTCGTCGTGGCAATGAACACTGATGACCGCGCCATCGATGCCAGGCACGTGCTGCCGGAGCATCGCGATGCGCTCACCAAACTCCACAGGGATCGTGTAGCCGACCGTGTCCGGGATGTTCAACGTACTTGCTCCGGCCTCGATGGCGGCCTGAAGTGCTTCGTACAGGAACTCCATCTCGGTTCGCCCGGCGTCCTCTGGGCTGAACTCGACGTCGTCGCAGAAGCTTCGCGCGTACGAGACCATCTCGGTGATCTTCGCGATCACCTCGGCCTTGCTCATGCGAAGCTTGTGCTCGCGATGAATCGGAGACGTTGCGATGAACGTGTGGATCCGGCCGTGCTTCGCCGGTGCTACCGCCTCCGCAGCCTTGTCGATGTCGGCCTTGTGAGCACGCGCCAAGCTGCAGATCGCCGGCGGCTCCGGGACCGGCCGGCCCTCGACGCCCGTCACGCCCACCGCTTCGGCGATGGTTTTCACCGCTCGCAAGTCATCGGGAGAAGCAGCCGCGAAGCCAGCCTCGATCACATCCACGCCGAGTCGCGATAGGGTCTTCGCCACCTCTAGCTTTTCCGACGAGGTCATCGTCGCGCCAGGTGATTGCTCTCCATCTCGGAGGGTTGTGTCGAAGATCCGTACGTGATCGGGTTGCATGATTCATTCTCCCGACGCCGCGACGGGCGGCGCCTACCTATTCTCCCTGTTTGATCTCTACTGGGTCGACGAAAGGCATCATCGACCGAAGGTTTGCGCCCACCTGCTCGAGCGTTTGGTCCTGCTCTGCACGCCGGATCGCGTCGAACTCCGGTCGGCCCTTCTTGTTCTCGTCGATCCAGCGCTTGGCGAACGT
>JAUXFZ010000453.1 GCA_030622585.1 Myxococcales bacterium | reverse complement strand
GCAGGTGGCGAAGTGGCTGGAGGTTCCGCCCCGCGCCGATGACCTCGATCCTGCAGACATCCCGGCAGAGCACAGGCAACTGTTTCTCGACGCGGCCAAGGCGATGATCCTCTCGGATGGCAACGTCGAAGACGTCGAAGCCGAAAATCTGATCATTCTCGATCAACTGCTTCGCTAACACCCGTTCAGGCAGCAGAGAGTTCATGGACATCGACGCGAACACCTATCTCGAACCGCTCATTGAGCACGGCCCCAAGGTCTTGGGCGTTCTGCTAGCACTCTTGTTCGCATGGGTGATCGCGGGCTGGACGGAACGGGGGGTGCGCGCGGGGCTCGAGAACCGCAACTTCGACGCAACCCTGACACGGTTCTTTGCCAAGCTGACTCGGTACTTGATTCTCATCAGCGCTGTCCTCGGGTGCCTCGGTGTGTTCGGGATTCAGACGGCGAGCTTTGCCGCCGTTTTAGCCGCTGCGGGTTTTGCGGTCGGCATGGCCTTCCAAGGCACGCTCGGAAACTTCGCTGCGGGCATCATGCTTCTGGCGTTTCGGCCCTTCAAGGTTGGCGATTACGTAGAGGTCAACGGCGAAACAGGCACCTGCGAGCATATCGATTTGTTCACTTGTGAGTTCCGCACGCTCGATAACAAGAAGCTGATCATTCCCAACGGCGCGGTCTTTGGAAGCACGATCACCAACTACACGGGGTACGAGATTCGCCGTGCCGACATCTCCGTGGGCGCCGAGTACTCGGCCGACATCGATGCCACCCGTGCTGTCCTCGAGAAAGCGGCCGCGAGTATCCCGGGCATGATCCAAGACCCGGCGCCTCAGGTGTTCCTCAAGGGGCTCGGCGACTCCTCAGTCGACTGGCAGGTCCGCGTCTGGTGCAAGACCGAAGACTTCTGGGACGTCTGGCAAGCGACCGTACGGGCGTGCAAAGTCTCGCTCGACGAGGCCGGCATCGGGATTCCCTTCCCGCAACAGGACGTGCATCTCGACGAATCGGTCGTCCAAGCACTCTCCAAGTAACTATCGCGCCCGCTGGGACACGACGACGCCCAGGAGCCACGTGCGCAGGGACAGGAAGCGGTGCAATCAAGCGCAGGGGTCGAGGAGCTCTGACACCGCCGGGCGCGCTGCCGCCAGACTGGCGCCCAGGCTCACCACCTCCATCGGGTCCAAGTCGACGCGGGGCCGTTTGCCGAAATACGACTCGATGTACCCGCGGAGGCCCGGGAGACGCGTGCTGCCGCCCGCCAGGAAGACAGCCTCGATGTCTCGTGCTTTCAGGCTCGCTTGGGCTAGGACTTCGTCGCACATCGCAAACGTGCGGCGCACGAGGTCCAAGGTGAGCTGCTGCACTTCATCCCGCGTGATCGGAATGATGCCGCAACTCTCGGGGGCTGCGGGATCAACGCTCGGGATCGCGATGGCCGCTTGCTCTGACCCGCTCAGCTCGCACTTGGCGAGCTCGCAAGCGAGGACGAGGCGATCGAAGGTGACCGCGTCGTTGCTGAGGTCCCAGCCATCGCGTGCGAGCGTTCGATCGGCAACGTGAAGTGCGATCGTTCGATCGACGTCGTCGCCGCCGAGATAGGGATCTCCGCCGTGACCGATGACTCGAAACGGATACCTGCTGCAATCCACGACCGCTGCATCGAAGGTGCCGCCGCCCAAGTCGTAGACGAACGCGTACTTCAAGCTACTGCGGTTCAGGTACGCAAGCGCGGTAGCGATGGGCTCCTCGATGACCCGAACCGAAGCGAACTTCGCCTTGGAGACCGCCCAGGCGGTAGCGTCGCGCCGTTGCTGATCGAAACCCACAGGGGCGGTCACGACGGCGTGTACGTCGCCCACTGGACATCGGGTCAGCTCGCGCAGCCCACTGATAACCGTCGCGCCAACCTCCACGGGACATACGAGCCCGGCGCGCGTGTTGAACACCGCCCAGCCATCGGGGCCCTCGACCAGGTCGTAGGGGTAGTGTTCCCGAAATTGGCTGGTGTACGACGACACCCAGCGCGCGCCGATGACGCGCTTAGCAGACACAATGGTGTTCTTCGGGTCCATTGCCCGACGACGCCGTGCGGCCTTGCCGACCAAGGTGCCCCCACTCGGCGGGTAGGCGACCACGGACGGCATGATGCACCCGCCCCCCTGCATGGGGAGGGATTCGAAATTCCGGGCCATCACCGTATTGGTGGTACCAAGATCGATTCCTACGGTCTCGCGCTTACGGGCGGGCATCGGCCGACGAACTCTGTTGGGTCTGACGTGGGTGAGGTCCATGGTGGGCTGGCCTCTACGGTTTTCCGGGGCCACGGGAGAGTGGCCTCCGGTAAATAAGCAGGCTACGTGATCCAGAGGCCTCCTGCCACACCGACTTCGCCGGCTGGACCGACCGGCGTCCATGGCCTAAAGTGGAACACGTTCTAGTTGGAAACGCGTACGGATGCCCTCGGACTTTCATAAGCTTCAAATAGCGGGAATCGTTCAAGAAACGCACGATACGCGATCTTACATCTTCGCGGTTCCCGAATCACTGCACGAGGCATTCCGCTATCGCGCCGGGCAGTTCCTCACCTTTGAGGTTCCGTGGGACGGGATGCAGTTGCACCGCTGCTACTCGCTTTCGAGCGCGCCCGGGACCGATCCGTGGCCCCAAGTGACGGTCAAGCGCGTCGAGGACGGACGGGTTTCCAACTGGTTCAACGACAACGTGAACGTCGGAGACTGGATTCTGGTGCAGCCACCCGAGGGGCGCTTCTCCATGCGCTCGAACGAGGGCAAACACGGGATCGTGCTCTTTGGCGGCGGCAGCGGCGTCACCCCGGTGCTCTCGATCTTGAAGTCCGCGCTCCGCACCACCGAGCGCGACGTGAAGCTCATCTACGCCAACCGCGACCAGCGTTCGATCATTTTCAAAGACGAGATCGATCTCTGGCTTGCCGAATTCCCGGAGCGCCTCGAGGTCGTCCACCATCTCGACAGCGACGGTGGCTTCATGTCGGTCGCCACCGTTCAAGAGCACATCCGCGGCTGGGAAGAGGCTGAGTTTTTCGTCTGTGGTCCGACGGGATACATGGATACGGTCGAGGAGGCGTTCAAGGCGTCGAACATCGATGCGGGGCAGACCAAGTTCGAACGGTTCATCTCGCCGATCGATGCCGATCGGAAGGACGAGTCCGCGGTTGTCGTGCCCGAGCAGTCAGACGACGAGATCCCAGAGTCGTTCAAGATGCTCCTCGAAGGCCAGTCCCACGACGTGCCTTACGAGAAGGGCCTGACGTTGCTCGATTC
>JAUXFZ010000221.1 GCA_030622585.1 Myxococcales bacterium | reverse complement strand
GAAGGAAGAACCTCTCCAGGCGACTCCGTCCTCGAGTTCCACCCAGGCACCTTTGCTGCCGTGCGCTCACTTCACGTTCCAATCATTCCTGTCGGCATCGCCTACTCGCCGGCGATTCCTTTCGAGAAAGAATCGTTCCCCAAACACATTGCCAAGATCGCCGCGCGCCCACGGACTCGAATCGCCGTTCACCTGGGCGAACCGCTCCCGGCGAGCCCTGATGCGCGCTCGGCCGCGGAGGCCGCGCGGACCCGAGTCGAGGGGCTCGTAGCGGACGGACGGCGCGCGCTCGACGGTGTTCCCGACTGAATTCGGGGGTTCCAAGCGGGGATCCTGCCAGCTTCTGGGCCGGCGGCACCCTCTTCGCTAGGATCGGACGGTCATGGTTCGTCTCATCCTCCAATCGAAGAAGCCGGCGCCCAGTCGGGACAAGGGTGCATGGGATGTGGTTCCGAGCGCTCTGTGGGACCTCGACTTTCGCGGCCCGCTCGAGTGGATCGAAGCACAGGGATGCCACGATGCGGACGAGTTCAAGGCTCTGGTTCGAAGAGACCCGAGCGCGCTCACGGAGTGCCTCCGTCGGACGCGGATTCATCGGGTCAGTGCAGGCGCGGTTTCGCTGGTTGGCGCCGCGAGCGCAGAGGAGTGCATTCGCCGCTCGCTCGAACTGCTCACCGCTGAGTCCAAGGCAGATTTCCTGCGCGTACTGATGGCGGCGTTTCGCAATGAGCGGGACGTTCATCTTGAAACCGCGATCACGACCTGCTCTGGAGAGCCGAGGGACGTTCGCGTACACTGGCGGTTCGTCGAGGATGGCGAGGGGCGATTCGAGCGTGCCGTCGTCTCTGTCGTCGACATGACCGCGGAGCGCGAACTGCAGCAGCGACTATTGCTGGCGGAACGCATGTCTGCGATCGGGACACTGACCGCCAGCATCATTCACGAGATCAAGAATCCGCTCACATTCGTTTGGAGCCACTTGCGCTCCCTGCGGGACTCTCGGGAACCGTCATCCGGCGAAGCGGCACAGCTGGTCGACGAAGCCTACGAGGGCGCCGAACGAATTCGCATCATTACCAATGAAATCACGTTTCTATCGCACGGAGGAGACGGCGCTGATGTCGAAACCGTCGATCTGAAACAGGTCCTCGATTCGGTGATCCGGATGGCGCAACCCGAGACGCAACATCGGGCGACGGTGGTGCGGGAGTACGAGGACGGAAGCCTGCATATCCGCGGCTCGCAGACCCGCATCAGTCAAGTGTTTCTGAATCTGATCGTCAACGCAGCCCAGGCGATCGACCCCGGCGACCGAATGCAGAACACGATTACCGTCCGAGCACGGAGCACCGACAAGGACCGCGTGTGCATCGAGGTGCAGGACACTGGACCGGGGATCTCCTCGCAACTTCTACGACGCATCTTCGACCCGTTCGTAACGACGAAGCCTGCGGGACGCGGAACCGGGCTCGGCCTTTCAATCTGCCGCCGAATCGTGCACTCACTCGAGGGCACGATCGAGATTCAGAGCCACCCCGGCCAGGGTACCGTGGCTCGCGTCGTGCTGCCGAGAGCCGCGCGCGCGCAGCGACCGTTGACCGTGCCGCCTCCGTCGATGAGCGCGATCCGCCGGGCCGCTCGAGGGAAGCTGTCGGTCCTGGTGGTGGACGACGAACCGGTGATCGCACGGCTCATTCAAAAAGCGCTCGTCGATCACGACGTCACGACCGCCCACGATGGAAGGGAGGCGGTCGCTTTGATGGCTGAGAATGCGTACGACGTGATTCTATGTGACCTGATCATGCCCGAGATGACGGGCATGGATGTCTACCGAGCTGCCCTCCAGCGGGAAACCCCGGTGAACGAGCGAATCGTGTTCATGACGGGCGGCGCCTTCACCCAGCGCGCCCGCGACTTCCTTCAAAGGGTCCCAAATCTCCGAATTGAGAAGCCTTTTGACCTTACGCACCTCGAACGCACGATCTACGAAGCCGCCGACCTCGTCGACCCCAGGTGATAGCGCGGTGCAAGACACGCCTAGGCGCCGCATGATCGTCATCGGGCTCGACTGCGCGCCGCCCCGCTTGGTGTTCGAGCGATACCGCGACGCGATGCCGAACCTGCGCGCCCTGATGGAGCGCGGCACCTGGGGCCCTCTTCGAAGCTCGGAGCCGCCGATCACGGTTCCGGCATGGACGTGCATGGTGTCGGGCCGTGACGCCGGTGAGCTGGGACTGTACGGGTTTCGAAACCGGATCCCTGGCGAGACTCGACTGCGTATGGTGGACAGTCGCGATGTGCGCACGAAACGCGTCTGGGATTGGTTGGGCGAGCATGGGCAGCGAGTAGCCCCCCTTTTCGTTCCACTCACCTCGCCGCCGACGCCGGTGTGCGGTCAAATGGTGTCCGGCTTCATGTGGCCGGGCAGCGATGCCCCCTGGTGCTTCCCGCGGGAGCTCGAGGCCGAGATCGTAGACCGATTCGGACCCTACCGTGCGGACGTCGAGAACTTTCGCGCCGACGATCTGGACCGAATCTATCGAGACATCGTCACGATGACCCAACAGCACGTCGACATCGCGGCCCACGTTTGGAGCGAGAATCAGCCGGACTTCATGATGATGGTGGAGATCGGGGTAGACCGATTTCATCACGCGTTCTGGCACCACATCGATCCGGAGCATCCGCGCCACGAGCCCGGCAACCGGTGGGAACACCTGGGCCGCGAGTACTATCAACTGCTCGATACCCACATTGGGCGTCTCTGCAGCCTCGCCGACAAAAACACCACGGTGCTGGTGGTAAGCGACCACGGAGCCCGCGCAATGCATGGGGGCTTCTGTATCAACGAATGGCTGATTCGGCAGGGCTACTTGGTGCTTCGAGCACCGCCCACGACGCCCTCGCCGCTCGACCATGGGCTCGTCGATTGGAAACGCACGACGGCGTGGGCTGAGGGCGGCTACTACGCGAGGGTGTTCTTGAACGTGGCCGGTCGAGAGCCGGACGGAACGGTTGCGCCGACCGAACTCCAGGCGGTTCGCAGCAAGCTTCGGGCAGAGCTCGAAAACGTGCGGGACGACGAGAACAACCCTATCCCAGCCACCGTCCGCATCCCTGAGGAGCACTACCGCCAAGCCCGAGGCCTGCCTCCGGACCTGATGGTGTACTTCGACGATCTGAAGCTGCGCGCCATCGGCGCGATCGGGGGTGACCGGATGGTCGCCACAGAGAACGACACCGGACCCGACAGCTGCAACCACGACTGGAATGGGATCTTCGTGCTGAGCGGCGCCGGGACACCGACGCGGGGATATATCGAGGGAGCCGAGATCTACGACGTGACCCCGACCATTCTGGGCGTGTTCGGGGTACCTCGGCCGCCGGGGATTCTTGGGAGAGACTGGTCCCAGTGACCGCGGACCCGTTCTGGTCAGTGTCAGTGTCAGTGCCGGCGACTGGGTGACGCGCTAGGCTTCGTCGATGGCGGCGCGGGCTTTGGTGGTGGGTTTGGACGGCTTCGATCTGAAGCTCGTCCAGCAATTCGGGCCCGGGCATCTTCCCAATCTTCACGCTCTCATGGCTCGCGGCGTGTTCGCTGCGCTCGAGTCGGTGCAGCCACCCGCCACCCTACCCAACTGGACGACGTTCCTCACGGGGGTCGACCCTGCTCGGCACGGGGTCTTCGACTTCACCACGCGCAAGGGATACCAGGTTCGGTTCACGGCCGGGACGGCACGGGAAGTGCCGACGGTGTTCAAACAGCTCGATCAGCTCGGGCTTCGGTGCGCGTGTCTGAGCTTTCCTGCGACTTGGCCTCCTGAAGAGCTCGAGCACGGGGTTTTCGCGAGTGGCTGGGACGCCCCGGTGGCGTTCGAAGCGGATCGATCGTTCATGTGGCCGCCTTCGCTCTACGACGAGACGGTGCAGAAATTCGGCGCTCCGACCTTCGACGATGTGGACGAATTCCACGCGGACGCGCCCGGCTGGATCGACCGGTTGCCTGTCGCTCTAGAGCGTCGCGTCGCCCGCAAGACCGAATGGGCTCGCTGGTTGTTGGAGCGGCAGGATTGGGATGTCTTCGCGGTGTATTTTGGCGAAAGCGACACAGCGTCGCACTACCTATGGGCGCACCACGACCCGGACTCGCCTCGCCGGCCCGACACGGTTTCGGCCGCTCAGCAGGATGGGCTCCGCCGAGTCTACGAGGCGCTCGACCAGGCCGTCGGCTCCCTCTTGGACGCGGCCGGCGGCACCGAGACCGAGGTCACGGTGCTCAGCGACCACGGGTCGGGCGGCTCATCGGACAAGGTGCTCTACCTCAATCGCCTCTTGGCGGAACACGGCCTGCTCCGATTTCGAAAGCAACGGGGCCCCGGAGGCGCTGGACTGAAGGAGATCGCGCTTCGGCGCTTTCCACCGCGTCTGCGCGAGCGGATCTTCCGGTGGGGCAACGCGTGGCTCCCGAGCCGCTTGGAGTCGAATGTGCGCTTTGGCGCGATCGATATGCGACACAGCGTCGCGTTCAGCGACGAGCTGAACTACTTTCCCGGCATCTATCTCAACATGGCCGGCCGGGAACCGCGCGGCATCGTTCGGCCAGATGAGAGACGAGGAACGACGCTCCGGGTACGGGCTGCACTACTCGACACTCGCGATCCGTGGAGCGGCAAACCTGTATTCGCAGACGTGATTCCCCGCGAGGAGCTCTTCGAGGGCCCTCACCTCGAACGCGCACCGGACCTCCTTCTCGATCTCCACCTCGACGACGGCTACTCCTACAACTTGATGCCAAGCTCGCCCCCGCTGCGGCAAAGCCGCTTCACCGGACCCTTCAGAAAGCTCGTGGACGAGGAAAAGCTCGGCAAGAAGGGCCGGAGCCTCCCCGGCAGCCATCGCTCGCACGGATTCATGACCCTTGCCGGACCGCGCGTGCAGCGAGCAGGTCGAATCGACGCGCACATCGCAGATCTGACCGCGACGCTCCTCTCACGGCTGAGCCTCTCGGTGCCGCCTTCATTCAGGGGGCGCGTTCTTTGGGAGGCTCTGGGCCAGGACCGAAGCGGACCAGCGCTGGCGCTCCCGAAGGCCGGGCCGGTCGCGCCACGCGCGACACGAAACGAGGGGCTCGTCGAGTCGCGGCTCCGCGCACTGGGCTACATCGAGTGATCCTCCACGTCGCGTGCCTCCCCTTCCCCAGCTACCAGGGGACCCAGGCCGCCCTGGCCGCTATGCTGGAAGCCTCAGCGACCAGCGGTCAGCCCACCCACTTGTTGACCTACGCG
>JAUXFZ010000362.1 GCA_030622585.1 Myxococcales bacterium | reverse complement strand
GAAAAGCAGATTCTATCGCGCGAGTTCATGGACTTCGACGCCCTTCGCGCCAGCGGCATCCGGTTGACGAACCTGGAGGAGCGACGCCTCAACTCGAGCATGGCCTCGTGGATGTTGAGCCAGTTCCTGCATGGCGAGCAGGGCGCTCTGTTTGCGGCGGCGCAGGTGACCGAAGCCGTGCAGTTCTTCGATGGCAAGCTCTATGGCGCGACGCAGGTCGTCGACGAAGGCCGCCATGTCGAGGTGTTCCACCGTTACCTCGATACCAAGATGAACAAGCTCTATCAGATCAACGACAATCTTTTCGTCATCATCGATTCCCTCATCCAAGACTCGCGATGGGACGTGAAGTTCCTTGGGATGCAGATCATGGTCGAAGGCCTGGCACTCGGCGCATTCGGCACGATGTACCAAATGACGAAAGAGCCGCTCCTCAAGGAACTCTTGAAGATGGTGATCCAAGACGAGGCACGGCACGTGCACTACGGCGTGCTCGCTCTTCGCGACCATTTCCGATACGAGCTCAGCGAAAAAGAGCGACAGGAGCGCGAGGATTGGGCCTTCGAGGTCGCTCTGCTGATGCGAAACCGCTTCTTGTCCTTCGAAGTGTACGAGGAGTGGTTCGAACACAAGATGACGCGGAAGGAATGGGCCGGGTTTGTCACCGCCTCGCCTGGCTTCGCCCTCTTCCGGCAAGTGATGTTCAAGCGCCTCGTTCCCAACTTGCGCGAGATCGGCTTGATGAGCGACAGGATCAAGCCGCACTATCATCGGGCCGGCCTGATGGACTACTTCGACGGCGACTCGGCGAGTCAACTGAGCGGCGACCAGATGATCGCGGAGCTCGACGCAGCCTAAGCGTCGACAACGACGGCCAGCAAAGCGTCGGCGTCGACCTGATCGCCCGCCGCCACACCGAGCTGGGACACGGTGCCATCTTGCGGCGCAGTCACGGAGTGCTCCATCTTCATCGCCTCCATGATCATGAGCACCTGCCCGGCCTGCACCGTGTCGCCTCCTGCGACGCGAAGCTCGACGACTTTCCCTGGCATCGGCGCCACGCATCCGCCGGCGGGGATTTCCTGCGAGGTGTCGGGAAAACGCGGCTTGCGCGAGAGAGCAACGCTAAAGCGCGACGTATGGACGTAGGTCCGTTCGCCATCGAAGCTGATGCGCGCGCCCCATCGGTGCGAGCCCTCTTCGAGCGTCAGCTCCGGTGACTCCCAGGAGACGATACGTACTTCGCGGTCGACCTCGCCAGCCCACACTGCGAACCGGTCGTCGCCGAGGTGGCGATACGCCACGCGAACCTCGCCATCACCGACTGTGTATTCGACCGATTGAGGCGTGTGGTAGTTGTTTCGCCACCCTGACGGGATGTCCGGCACAAGCACCCGCTCGCGGTCACGCCGTTGCTGGTCCGCAAGCGCCGCTGCGATCGCAGCGCGTTGCTGATCGGCTTCCGACACCCCATCGCCGAGCTCGTCTTGGAGATGCTTGTCGATGAAATGCGTGTCGATATCGCCCGCAATGAACGCGGGGTGGTCGAGCACACGGAGCAAGAACTCGCGGTTCGTCGTCACGCCTTGCACGCTCAGCGAGCGCAGCGCGCGCCGCATCCTTTGCAGCGCCAGCGGGCGGTTCTCACCGGAGGTGATGATCTTCGCGAGCATCGGGTCATAGTGAATGCTCACCTCGCTGCCGGCTTCGACGCCGCTGTCGACCCGCAAGCCCTCGGCGGGCGGCAAATTCCAATCGACGATCTTTCCGCTCTGCGGAAGAAAACCAGCCGCCGGATCTTCGGCGTAGAGACGCACCTCGATGGCTGCGCCTTCAAAACGGACCGCCTCTTGCGACATCCGAAGCGCCTCGCCCTGGGCGACCAAGATCTGTTCTTCGACGAGGTCGAGCCCGGTCACGAGCTCGGTCACGGGATGCTCAACCTGCAGGCGCGTGTTGACCTCGAGGAAGTAGAAGCTCTGATCGGGAGCAAGGATGAACTCGACCGTGCCGGCATTCTGATAGCCGATCGCCTTGCCGCATACGACCGCGGCTTCTCCCATCTCATTTCGAAGCGCGGCGTCCAATGCCGGCGACGGCGTCTCCTCGATGATCTTCTGGTGGCGGCGTTGAATCGAGCACTCTCGCTCGTTGAGGTGGATCAAGTTGCCGTGGCTGTCGCCCAGGATCTGGATCTCGACGTGACGCGGGTCGTCGATGTACTTCTCCACCAAGAGCGTGCCATCACCAAAGGAGCTTTGAGCCTCACGCGCGGCGGACGCGATCGCATCGGGAAGCCCGGCCTCCTCGCGAACGAGTCTCATGCCCTTTCCGCCGCCACCTGCACTCGCCTTGAGCAGAACGGGGAAACCGATCTCGAGAGCCTCTTTCGCGAGGTCCTTCGGATCTTGGCTCGCGCCGTCGTATCCGGGAATCACAGGAACGCCGGCGTTATCGACCAACGCCTTGGCTTCGCGCTTCGAGCCCATCGACCGAATAGCATCGGGGCTGGGTCCGATGAAGATGACCTTGGCCTCGCCGCACGCGTCCGCAAACGCCGCGTTCTCTGCCAAGAAGCCGTACCCGGGGTGAATCGCGTCGGCGTGCGTGAGCGCGGCAGCCTCGAGGATCTTGTCGATGCACAGGTAGCTCTCGCTACTCGGGGCGGGGCCCAGGAGAACCGCTTCGTCGGCCTCGGCGACGAACGGCATCGACGCGTCCGCATCGGAGTAGACCGCCACGGTCGCAATTCCCATCTTGCGGCAAGTCCGCATGATGCGACGGGCAATCTCGCCCCGGTTGGCCACGAGGACCTTCTGAATCGTTATGCTCAAGGGCCGCTTGCTCCTCAGTGACGAAAGACGCCCCATGACGTGGTCCCTTCGACGGGAGCGTTGTAAGCGGCCGACAGACAGATGGCGATCGTCGTGCGCGTGTCTCGGGGGTCGATGATGCCATCGTCCCAAAGCCGCGCGGTCGCATAGAGCGCGGTCGACTGATCCTCGATCTGCTTCTCGGTCATCATTTTGGCGAGCTCGAGCATCTTCTCGTCGACCTCGATGCCCTTCTTCCTGGCAGCACCGCGCTGAATGATGTCCAGCACACCCGCCAACTGCTTGCCACCCATGACCGCGATCTTGTGACTGGGCCACGTGAAGACGAAGCGCGGACGATACGAGCGACCCATCATCGCGTAGTTGCCGGCGCCGTAGCTCGACCCCGTCATGATGGTGATCGCCGGAACGGTGCTGTTGGAGACCGCGTTGATCATCTTGGCGCCGTGCTTGATGATCCCGTTCTGCTCGTACTGTTTGCCGACCATGAAGCCGGTCGTGTTCTGCAAGAATACCAGCGGGACGTCACTGCTGTTGCAGAGCTGGATGAACTGCGCGCCCTTGTTGGCGCTGTCACTGAAGATCGTGCCGTTGTTGGCGACGATACCGACGGGAAACCCGTGGATATGGGCCCAGCCGCAAAGCATCGTCTTGCCGTAGAGAGGCTTGAACTCGCTGAACCGCGAGCCGTCGACGATCCGGGCAATCACCTCGCGTTGATCGAAGGGGACCCGCACATCGGAGGATGCGATTCCCAAGAGCTCCTCTGAATCGTAAAGCGGCGCTTCGACGGGCCTGGGTCGCAGCCTGCCCTGCTTTTCCCACTCGAGATGCGCGACGATCTCCCTGCCGAGACGAATCGCGTCCATCTCGTCCTCGGCGAGATAGTCGGAGACGCCGCTGATCGTAGAGTGCATCTCGGCGCCGCCGAGCTCTTCGTGGTCGGTCTCTTCGCCGGTAGCCATCTTCACCAGCGGAGGCCCAGCAAGGTAGACCTGTGCCTGCTCTTTCACCATCACCACGTAGTCACTCATGCCCGGCATATACGCGCCGCCCGCCGTCGAGCTGCCGAAGACGAGACAGATGGTCGGAATCTTG
>JAUXFZ010000335.1 GCA_030622585.1 Myxococcales bacterium | reverse complement strand
GTAGTAGTCGGGGCTGCTTTGCTCGCTCGGCCCCTTGGACCGGTCGCCCTTCACATCGGTAACGGCGCCCGCCAACGTGAGATCGTTGATCGCGCAGTGCCGGCGATACTCGGTGATACGGTCCAGGTACGTCTTATTGCCCCCGATCCGGGCCACAGCCGTGATCGCGTTCATGATGTCGGTGCCGACGTCTTTCACGAACGGGAGGGCGCCGTCCGCCACACTGCAAGCTCCCTTGACCAACTGGTGCCGCTTGGCGACAGCGCCCGCGTAATCGGGGAGCTCGAAATACCGGCTTACCTGCTCACCGGTGCTGGGCTCCTCCATGACGGCGAGCTCGTGCATGTCTGGATGATCCGCCAGCAAGAAATCAAACGCGGCGGTTTCAACGCCGACCTTGATGTAGGGGTCCTCGGTGACATCGGGAACTTTGTTTCCAAGAATGTAAACCTTGCGGTCGTCTCTCAGTCCGGCCTTGTATGCGTCAGCGGTTCGAAGTGCCATCGTCTCTAGCCTCTCATCTGTCAGGTTCGGGCCGCCTACTTGGTTTCGACGGGCTTGAACATTTTGCGGAGCTTGCGCATGAAGCCGGTGTCGCCCTTGATCGACATCTTGCCGGTGATCACGGCCGTGATGCCGGACATCTTGCCGACGGTGACGGCGTAGTAGTCGCGGTCGCGGGCCACGACGTAGCACCGAGGGTCTTCCGCTAGTCCCTCGGTCACGCTGATCTGGTTGTCGCGGATGGTGACCGTCCACTCCCCGCCACCAGCGCCCGTGATGTGATAACTGATGACCGCGTCCACGCCCTTCGCTTTCTTCGGAATGAACCGCGCCGCCATGCCCTCGAACAGGTGCGCCACCGGTACCGCCTCCGCGGTTGCCTCTTCGGCGATCTCCCGAATGAGCTCTTTCTTGAGCACTTTGCCGATCGCGTTCCTCGGCAGCCGGTCGACGAACAGGAACTTCTCTGGGACTTTGTAGGGAGCAAGCTCCGATGCACAGTGCGTGCGCAGCTCTTCCTCCGTGAGGGACTTGCCTTGCCTGATGACAACGCAGGCCTTGGCGACTTGGCCGTACTTGTCGTGCGGCTCGGGAATCACGGCCACTTCCTCGACCGCCGGATGCGCACCGATGACCGTTTCGAGCTCCTTCGGGTAGACGTTTACCCCGCCGCGGATGATCAGCTCTTTCTTGCGGTCGACGATGAAGAAGAAGCCTTCGTCATCGACGTACCCCATGTCGCCCGTGTGCAACCAACCGTCCTTGATCGTCTCTGCGGTGACCGCAGGCGCCTTGTGGTAGCCCTTCATCACAGCCTCGCCTCGAGTGACGATCTCTCCGACCTCTCCCGGTCCAACCTCGTTGTCTTGCTCGTCGAAAATGCGCACGTCCATGTCCGGCAATGCCTTGCCGATCGACCCGAACTTACGCGCGTCGAAGGTGTTCGCAGTGATTCCGCCCGTGTTCTCCGTAGTCCCATACGCTTCGAGAATCGGAACGTTGAAACGCCGCTCGCACTCCTCGAGTTGCTCGGGCGGAATGGGAGCAGCACCTGACAGACCGAAGCGCAGAGTGCTGGTGTCGACCGAGGATGCTTCCGGAACCCTGAGCAGGATGTTCCACATCGTCGGCACGATGTAGAAACCGTTCACCTTGTATCGCTCGACGCACTCCCAGAACTCCGACGCCGAGAAATCCGTGCGCAAGACGATTGTTACCGCACGATACATGCAGGGATAAGCCAGATCGTTCAGCCCACCCGAGTGAAAGAGAGGAAGCACGCAAAGGGATCGGTCTCCCGGTTCGATGGGAGCAATCTGCACCTTCGAATGGGTCGCGCTGAGGATGTTGCGGTGGGTATGCAAGACGCCCTTGGGCTTGCCCGTGGTGCCCGAGGTGTACATCGCAGTGGCGACATCCTCGGCGGTGGGCGGATCGTCGTGCTCCAACGTGCCCGCATGTGTTTCGAGGACCTCCGGCAGGTGCTCGTGCTCGAAGTCCAGGCTCAGCTTCGGCCGGGAATTGACGACGAGGGTCTTCACCGAGGCCATCGTGTCTTTGATCTTCGAGACGATCGGAGCGAACTCGTCATCGACGATGAGCATGGGCGGCTCGGCGTCGTCGACGAGGTGCTGCAGCTCTTTGTCTTGCCACCAGCAGCTCACGGGACCGGCGATGGCGCCGATCTTCTGAGCGCCTAACAGGACGTAGAAGAACGAAGGAGAGTTGCCCATCATGAAGGCCACGATGTCTCCCTTGCCGATGCCCTTGCTCAGCAGATAGCGCGCAAAGGCATCGCTGCGCTCATCGAGGTCCCGATACGTCACGACCTCGTCGTAGAACTCGAGGAAGGCAATGTCGCCGCGCTCGGCGGCGTTGCGGCTGATTAGATCTTTGATGGTGGCGATGTCTGTGCTCATGGCGAGTACCTGCGATGTTTCGAGGCGACCCCTGCGACTACCCTTGGAGCCAGCCGTTTTCTTTGTACCAAGCGATGGTTTCCTTCATCCCCGGCTTTACGTCGGGGTGCTTCAGCACGTAGCCGGCTTCTTTGATCTTGCTGTTGTCCCAAATACGGTCGCACGACATGTAGTGAAGCGTGTCCTTCTCGAGCTTGGACTTCGTGCCCATCCTCTTCGCAAAGAACTGCGAGGTCGCGGCAATCGGGATCAGCACGCGAATCGGCACGTGCAGGAAGGGCTTCTCGGCGCCGAAGAGCTCTCTCGAAACGAAATTGAAGAACTCGGCCGTCGTCAAACGTGAGTCGTCCGCAATGTTGTACGCTTCGCCGATCATCGCATCGTGATCGAATGCGTAGATCATCGCGCCGCATACGTCCTCCACGTGGACGAAGCCCTCGACGTTGTCACCGCTTCCCAACATCATGATCCGCGCTTTGTCACGCTCGGAGTAAACGTGTTTGACCACGTTGTGGATGCCATACTCCGAACGCGTACCGTAAATGGCGCCAGGGCGTATGGCGGTTACCTTCAGACCCTTTTCGGAACCAAAACGCTGGACGACCTGCTCGCCCGCCCACTTGGTTTCGTTGTAGACGTTCAACGGCGGCGTGACCTTGGGCGCGTCCTCTTTGACGGGGATTCTGTCGTGCCAATCGTAGCCGTAGACGCCTGCCGACGAGAGGTGGATGAAGCGCTTCACACCCACCGAAACACAGGCATCGCAGAGGTTTTCAACCGCATTCACGTTGTCCGCCACCATGAGGTCACGCGGCGTCGAGTAGTCGTGAATCCCGGCCACGTGAAAGACCCCCTCTACTCCGTCGAGGAGGGCCTCGAGCCCCTCGCGTTTGGTGAGGTCGGACTTCACGAACTCGACACCAAGCGCCTCGAACATGGCGCTGTAGTAGCGGCTCGAAATATCCGTTGCGCGAACGGAGAAACCGGCCTTCACCGCCTCAATGACGGCGTGATGGCCTGTGAAGCCCGCGGCTCCGGTAATGAGAAGTTTCTGGTCTCTAGCTGCCATGGTCATCGTTCGTCCGAAACAGGTTATCCGCTAGCTGCCGGTTGATCTTGAGCTTCACTTCGATCGTGTCGTCGTCCTCTTTCTCGATCGCCCTCATGACCATCTGAAAGATCGTGCCTGTGTGGTCGGCGATGCCCTTGGGACGCCCTACGAGCAGCCACTGGATCGTCAGATGCTCGATGAAGCCGAGCACCATGTTGCGGACTAAGTAGGGATCGAGATCGTCACGGAAGACTCCACGCTGCACGCCATCCCGAAGGACTTCGATCAGCGGGCGCGCCGCGTCCCGAACGCTTTGGTACGCCGGCGATGCGAGGTAGCGGCGGTTCCCCTTGAGCGTGAGGAGTGCGACCGATGTGTAGAGGGGGTTGTTCTCGTAGAACTCGAGGTACGCTTGAATGATGGCCCGCACGCGTTCGCGCGGGGCGTCGATGAAATGCATGAGCTCGCTGAAGCGCTCGAACTCCCGGCGCGTGTAGAGCTCGGAGATCGAAAAGAGCACGTCCTCCTTGGAGTCGAAGTACTCGTAGAGGGTGGGCTCGGAGATACCCGCCTCCGCGCAGATGGCGGCCACGGTGGCGTCCTCGAACCCCTTCTCGCCGAAGACCCTCAGCGCCCCTTCCAGGATCGCGTTTTGCTTGTCGACGTTGCGCTTTTTCTTGTTTTTCGAGGGCCTCGTGGACCCGTTTCCGCTGGGAATCGCCATATCTACACCTCAGCTTTCGTGAGAAATACGAGGCGCCGCCCAGCATG
>JAUXFZ010000023.1 GCA_030622585.1 Myxococcales bacterium | reverse complement strand
GGTCGGTGCGTCGCGTGCAATCCTCGAATCGGGGGATGTTCTCGAGCTGGGGGAGGTTCGGTTTCGATTCGTCTCTTCGCAGGGCGCGCACAGCTTGGAACCGCTACCTCACGAAGCTCCAGAGACACGTTCATCGAGCTCCTCGCGAAAGCCGCTGTTTGCGGTCTCGGTGATCGCGCTGCTCGGCGTCGCGGCGGCGGGGGCGGTGCTTGCGACCACGCGTGATGCGCCGGGTGCCCTCTCCGTGGACGAGACCGCGGCGACAGGGGACCCTCGAGGACTCGACGAGGCCCTCACTGAACAAGAAGACAGCGATGCTGCGGACTCCGACCCCCGACCGATCGAAGAACCTCGAGAATGGGAAGGGCAACTCGCGCGCGCTGGGGAGGCGCTCGCCAAGGGGCGCCTCGACCGCGCCTACTCGATCGCCAATGAGCTCCCGGCGGACAGCGTTCTGCGCAAGACCCCCGAGTTTGGGGAGATTCGATACCGCTATGCGCAAGCCCACCTCAACGAGGGCGAGCGCGCGTTCGAAGAAGGCGACCGGGAGCTCGCGCGAAGCGAGGCCGCGCTCGTATTGGGGCTCCCGGGCATCACCTCGAAACAGCGCCGCGACGTGAGGCGACTGATGAGAAGCGCTCGCGATGCCAGGTCGAGGCCCGAGCTTGAGTCGAATATCGACCCTTGAATGGCGCAGGACCGCAGAATCGTTGATTAATGGGCTCGGCCCATGACAGACTGAGAGTGGGTGTTTGGGGGAACACAGTCTCGGCGGGGTCCGTCCGTGCGGTGCGCACGGCTGGTCGCGCTCGTCCTCGCCGCGTCGTTGTCGCCCGCGGTCTCGGTTGCCCAGGAGGCGACCCTCACCGACGGCGGAATGGACCTACACCTCTTCCGGCCTGCGGTAGACACGCGGGGATACTTCACCGTCAACGGCACGGAGGTCATGCCCCACAAGGAGTTCAGCTTCGGCCTCGTCCTCGACGCCGGCTTTGGCATCCTTCGCTACAACGGTTTCGACGACAATCCAAACGTCGCGGCGACTGATGCGGGGCGCGAGACGCGAATCGCGAAGCAGGCGTTCACCGGCACCTTCATGTTCAACTTTGGTCTCATCGATCGCTTGGTGATCGGCATCCAGCTACCGATCACGTTCTTTCGGGGCAACAGCGTGCAAACTCCGGATCGGGGTGGCAGTTGTATGGCCGGATCGAGCACCTGCCTCTACAACCTGCAAGCGAACGGGTTGCGGTCACAAGGCGTCGGAGACCTGACGATTCACGTTAAGGCGCGTCTGCTGAATCTTGGCGAATTCCCGCTCGGTATCGCGGTCACGCTGCGTGCAGGGTTTCCTACCGCCAAGACGACGCAGTTTGCGGGTGAGCCCGGCTTTTCGCTGTGGCCCACCGCCGTGTTGGAGTTTCAGCCGATTGAGAAAATTCGGCTCGCCCTCGAAGGTGGGTACCGTTGGAACTCGCAGCAGGGGGCGACGTTCATTTGGGACGGACGCTCGGATCCCTCCGACCCCTTGGGCAACGCGGTTGATCCCATCGACGACCCGACGGCCGGCCGCCGCTTCACCTACAACGATCTGATCACCTTCGGCTTCGGGGCGAGCTTCCGAATCGCGCGTTCGCTCGACCTGATTCTAGAGTACTACGGAACGCAAATCGCCCAGGAAATAGGGACGAAGGGCACTCTTTCGATGGAGGTCCTCGCTGGATTCAAGTACTTCGTCACCAATAAGAGCTTCCTCTACTTTGCAGCCGGTGCGGGCATTCCCAAGACCGGATTTCAAGCGGCGGACGTTCGCGCGACGATTGCGTTCATGTACGAGCCTGCTGTCGGTGACCGCGACAAGGACGGAATCCCGGACGATGACGACGGTTGTCCGGACGACCCCGAGGACAAAGACGGCTTCGAGGATAGTGATGGGTGCCCGGACCTGGACAATGACGGCGACGGCATCCTCGACGTCGACGATGCGTGTCCTCTCGTGAAAGAGGATTACGACGGGGATCGCGATGAGGACGGCTGTCCCGAGGGCAGGGAAGGTGACCGGGATGGAGATGGTATTCCCGATGTCGATGATGACTGTCCTGACCAGCCGGAAGATTTCGACGGTTTCCAAGACGAAGACGGCTGCCCCGACCCCGACAACGATGGGGATGGCATCCCAGATGAGAAGGATCTCTGCCCGAACGATGCAGAAGATTTTGATGGCTTCGAAGACGAAGATGGTTGTCCGGATGTCGACAACGATGCCGACCGGATCCTCGACGTGGACGACGCGTGCCCGAACGACCCGGAGACGTACAACGGCCACGAGGACGAGGACGGATGCCCCGATAAGGGCCTGGTGATCCTCGAAGACACCCAGATCACCATCCTCGAGAAGGTCTACTTCGAGACCGATAGCGCGATTATCAAGGCGAGGAGCTTCCCGCTACTCGATGCGGTTGCCGCGACGCTCAATGCGAGTCCACAGATCACCCTGATCGAGATTCAGGGCCACGCGGACGAGCGCGGCAGTGACAAGTACAATATCAAGCTCACCCGCGCTCGCGCGGCCTCGGTCATGAATGCCCTCATCGTGCGCGGGGTCCTCAAGGACCGCCTGAGGTCAGGCGGATATGGCGAACGATGCCCCGTCAATCCCAAGCGCAACGCCAAAGCTTGGGAGGAAAATCGGCGGGTGGAGTTCAAGATCATCGAAACCGACGCCGGTCCCACCGGAGTTGAGGTAACATGCCCTCGGGGCCGTTCTCTGGCACCGAGGTGATATGTCGCGCGAGCGCTTCGTTGAGTTGATGACCCCTGCACTGATTCGTTTCGGTCAGGACCTGAAATCGGTGCTCCGGGTCGTCGAAGACCCCGAGATGGACGACGAGAGTCGTGTCGCCGCGTCAGGCGCGCTCTTGCACGTCATCTCTTCGAGCGGTGCCATCCCGGGCGTTCGAGGAGTGTTGCGCCACTTGGGTGACGTCTTGTCGATTCGACTCGTGTTGGAGGACGTCCGTGGGCGCTCCCCGGACGCGTTCCAGAAGCATCTACAAGAGTCGCCTGAGATGTTGGAGCCCTTGTCCGACGAGCTTGACGCCACCCGTGAGTATTTGGGGGATAGCGTCAGTGTCATCGAGGGAGTGGTCAAGAAGTTCCCAAAGTTGAACCATCAGGGGCATCAAGCCGCGGCGTGTATCGAGGACACCGAGTCGAGCACCTGGCTCTACGATGCGGTGCATGGAGCACTGATCGACGAGATCGACTTCGACGAGGAAGATGTCGTCCGGGAGCTCAAGCAGGTCGACCAGATTCTGGCGCCATTGTCGTCCCGCGTTCGGCGATAGGCGCCTATGCGGCCTTGCGGCGCGGCTCGGAGATCTCGCGCAGCAACCATGTTCCATGCGACGTCTTGGTGGGCTTCGGGGCCTTGCGCGCGAGAACGCGCAGCAGCTCCACGGCTTCCGCGTTCCACTCGATCAGTCTGAGGATGCGACCGTCCGAAGACCCCAGCTCGGGGTCCGCGTTCATGCGCCGTCGTGTGAGATCGTCGGCGTCCGACTGAGCCCGCGTTTCGACGAGAAGCATGATCCGGTAGCGGAGGACGAAGCCAACGGGGCCGGACGCGAGGACGAAGCTCAGTGTCATGAGCCCAGACCGATGCGTGGGCAGATGCACTCGCAAGCGCGGCATGCCGTTGGCCGACAACTCCCAGCCGAAGGACATCTCGGGGGCATCGATGGGAGAGCGGAGTTCGCTTGCGAACACTCGAAGCGCGTCCGCCGTCCGGCTCGCTGTGCTCGCCATGTGGTGTCGCGTCCCGATGAAGAAGAGCGGCAACAAGAGAAGCGCGGCGGTCGGCTGGCCCAGGGCGATCAGGCAGATGCCGCCGGCGATGAGCACCGTCAGTCCGGTCACTGTGGTGCCGTCGAGGAAGTCGCTTACAGGAGTGGCGGTTTGCGGCAGCTCTGTGCGCATGGCGGGGCGCCAAGTCTCGTGGTCGAAGGGGGCCGACCGCATGGCGGGGCGATGCAGGGAAAAGGCCATCAGCGGAATGGCACAGACGAGATAGTTCGGAACCCACCATTGCCCGACAGCTAGCACGACACCGGTAATCGCGAGGACCGATCCCCATGGCGCGAGGACCAACAGTCCCCGTGGACCCCTCTGGACTTCGACCGAGCGGCGCTTGAGGAGGACGAGACCCGCCAACAGCAGCAACGCCCACGCGACGGGGCGCTTCACCGGAATGGCGAGTGGTCGGAAACCCGTTGGAGCCGGCGCGTCGGCCGCCGCGACCGGCAGAGCGATGGCTTGGACAGGGACGTCCAAGGCCAGCGGCCAGGCGGTCATGCGGGGGAGATGGATGCGTCGCCACTCGACGATGGTGCGATCGCCGCGCTCGGCGATCCGGAAGTCCACGCCCGGTGGAGTGTCTTGCATCTCCACGGGAACCACGGACCCTCGGGGTGCACGGAGCTCGACGGAGGCATTGTGCAGCCCGGTTTCCCATGTGGGAACCGACCAAACGACGCGAGCCCGCCGCTCACCGGCGACCTCGACCGCGGTGACGTCGGCCTTCGTTCGGTAGCGCATGAAGACGCGGTACTCGCCCTGCCGCGGCGCCCCTCGCCGCGCGAACGAGAGGTGAATGGTGCCATCGTCCCGAACCTCGGCTTCCGGGCGGAAGATCTCACCTTCTTCGGACCGAAAGTATGGCGGCTGGTACCGATTGAGATCGACGTCCGCGCCGAGCCCAGCAAACTCCATCTCGTGCAACCATCCTGCGTGAACCTCGACGTCGAGTCGAAGCAGGATGCTCAGGGTCGCATCGCGTTCGATGTCGACCGTCGCCCGTGCGCTTTTCACCACCGTACGGGTCCACGCTCGGGCCGGCGACGCCGAGCCGAGCAGGCCGAAGAGGACGAACAAAAGAAGGGCAGCAACGCGTCTCGGGCGCATGGCCCGAACCTAAGGAATTCCTACGCTACGGTGAAATTTCCTACTGCATCCGGATCCAGGAAGGCATGAACAATAGGACGAACAGCGAGAGCGTGAACCAGCCGACGACGCGACGTCGAGGCGACAGCTCGGTGTCCTCGGTGGGCGGATGGCTCGGCCCGGTGGCGCGGGTGAGGAGCCACAGCACCAAAGCCCACACCAGCCAGTGGGTGCCCGCCGAAGCGTCATAGACGAGCCTGTCCCCGCGAGTTCCTTCGAGATAGGCGGGGATCCCGTATGCGGCGCTCACCACGAGGGCGAGCAACGGGAGCAAGCGAAGCAGCTTTCGGGAGAGCTGGTCCTGACGACGGCCGAGGAGTGCGTAGGCTACGTGGCCGCCGTCGAGCTGGCCGAAAGGCAGAAGGTTGATCATCGTGACGAGGAGCCCAGCCCAGCCGGCCAGCGCGGTCGGGGTGAGCATGATGTCGTACCCCTGCGGGATGGGGCCCTTGAGCCAACTCAGCAGTCCGAGGTACAGGAGGGAGCGGCCTTCGAGCATGTAGGGCGTTTCGGGCAGGGCTTCGACCGGAGAGGTCGCTATCCCGTAGATGATGACCGGCACCGCCACCACCATGCCGGCGAGGGGGCCCGCGGCTCCGATGTCGAGCAACGCGTTACGAGAGCGAATGCGCTCCCGGATCTGGATGACGGCACCGAGCGTGCCGAAGAGGAAAAACGGGACCGGGATGAAGTACGGCGGCGACACGTCGACGTGATGATATTTGCCAGCGAAGAAGTGACCGAACTCGTGGGCCATCAGGATCGCCATCAGCGGCACGGAAAACACCCAGCCGGCCGCCAGCTCCACCAATGAAGTAGGATGGTGGCCGAGTACCATCCCGGCGCCGACGTAGAGGGTCGACGCGAACGTGAGGGCCATCAGGAGGAGTGGGAGGCCCCACTGAGTGTTGCGCCGCTGCACGGCGTGCCTCTAGCATGTGCGTTGCGAAGCGCACGATCTGCTATTGTTCCGGACGAATGGACCTCTACAGTGCTGCCAAGCGGCTCAACCGACCGTTCGTCTTCGCCGACGAGGCCTCGACGCGCGCTCTCGCGATCGCGGACCACGGCCTGATCGGCGACGGTTTCTCCGCCGCGCTCGTTCGGGCGGACGGAGCGATCGACTGGCTGTGCCTCCCGCGTTTCGATAGCCCGAGCGTTTTTGGCGCGTTGCTCGACAGCGAGAACGGAGGGTCCACATCGGTCAGTCCCGTCGACTATCCGTTCGAGAGCCTGCAGCGGTACGACCCCGACACCAACGTGCTGGAGACGTTGTTTCGGATTGAGGGTCGCGGCACGATTCGTCTCACCGACTACATGCCTTGGAGCGACGACCCGCGCTCGGCGGTACACGAGGTACACCGGCGCGTGCAGTGCGTCGAAGGAGAAGCGGTCGTGAAGGTCGTCTTCGACCCTCGGTTTGACTACGGTCGTGCCGACACGCGATTCGAGATCGCTGGGCGATCGGCTTCGGCCAAGGGTCCGTCCGGCGAGCGCTTGGTTGCTGTGCTTGGTGACGCGGGGGAATGGAAGCCGCGTCCGGAAGGTGGCGTACAGGCTGTGTTCCCGCTGAAGGCTGGCGAGCGCGGATGGGTCGTCATCAGCTGGGACACCGCCAAGTCAGAGTCCATTCTCGCGTACCGCCCATTTGAAGCACTACGCAATACGCGCCGACGATGGCGTGATTGGGTTCGGCAACTCCAATACGATGGTCCGTGGCGACATCACGTCGTCCGTTCTGCGTTGTTGTTGAAGCTGCTGATGTACGCGCCGACTGGCGCGATGGTGGCAGCGCCGACGACCTCGCTGCCCGAGTGGATCGGTGGGGTGCGCAACTGGGACTATCGCTATACCTGGACGCGCGACACGGCCATGGCGGTCCGTGCCGCGAACTTGCTCGGCTGTGGTCGCGAGGCGCGTGACTTTTTCCACTTCGTCAGGAACACCCTCGAACGCGATCGCGAGCTCCACATCATGTACGCCGTCGACGGCGGTCGCGTCCCTGACGAACAGACGCTCGACCACCTCCGTGGGTATCGTGATTCGCGGCCGGTGCGGATCGGAAACGGTGCGCGCGATCAGTTGCAGCTCGACACCGCGGGGGCGTTGATGGACGCAGCCTATATGTACGAGCGTGGTGGCGGCCTGCTCACGGCGCGTGGTTGGCGCCGCCTGCGTGCAGTCGTCGACAACGTTGCCGCGATGTGGGCCCAACCCGATCATGGAATCTGGGAGCCACGCGCCGGCAAGCGACATAACGTACACTCGAAGCTCATGAGCTGGCTTGCGCTGCGCCGTGGTGTGGAGCTGGCCCCGCTGTTCGGCGACCAGCTGGTACAGGCGCGCTGGCAGCAGGTTGCCGATCGGCTTCATGCCGAGGTCTGCGCCCGTGGCGTCGATCGAACGGGCAGGCGGTTTGTCGCCGCCTATGACCACGAGCATCCCGATGCGTCTCTGCTTCTGCTTCCCATTCATGGATTCCTGCCGCCGAACGATGATCGTGTGCTCGAGACGCTGAAATGGATTCAAGCCGAGTTGGGGGAGGGGCCGTACGTATACCGGTACAAAGCCGATGACGGGGTGGGCGGAGACGAGGGCGCGTTCGTGCTTTGTGGATTCTGGTTGGCTGAGGTCCTCGCGATGGCGGGGCAGCTCGACGAGGCACAGCGGGTTTTCGTCGCGCACGCCGAGGCATCGAACCACCTGGGGCTTCTCGCCGAGGAGATCGAGCCCGGCACCCAGACCTTGCTCGGCAACTTCCCGCAAGCGTTCAGCCACGTTGGCCTCATCAACGCCGCGGCCAGGATCGACCTGGCCCTGCGTCTGCGCGATGAGGGCTCCCCGCGCGTTCCCGAGGTCGAGATCGGGCGCTAGCGTGGGGGACGTGTTCGATACTGTTGGGGTGGAGGTTCGGCGTGTCGCGGCCGTGCGTTTCGGGATGTACGCTTCGCTCCTTGCGTTGCTGACGGGTCTCGGGTTGTTTTTCGTGGCCGACGTCCGCGGGGCGGAATCCTGGAGCCTGTTTGCTCTCGCGTCGCTCGCGGGAATCGTCGGGGCGGCGTGGGCGATTCGTTCTGTGCCGGCGCGCTCCGGGTCCGGCATGGCGGAGCGGGCGCCTTCAGTTGGGGCAGCTCCTCAGAACGCGCCGCCGAGCTCCCGGGTGGGCGCGGAGCCCGATGAGGTGGACTACTTGATGGCGCTTCGCCACGAGTTCCGCACGCCGCTCAACGCCGTACTGGGCTTCTCGGACGTCCTCCTGGGCGGCATTGATGGGCAGGTGAACGACTCGCAACGCGAGGACCTCGAAATTATTCGAGCCTCGGGGATACGGCTGCGGATACTCCTCGATTGCGCGTTCGACCTCTCGCTGCTGGCTGACGGTGAACTGCGGCTAGACGTTGATCGCACCGACGTTCGCGAGTTGGTGGCACGGGCGGCCGTCGAGGCCGGGCAGCTCTGGTCGAACAAGAGGAGCGCTGCTTGCGCGTTACCCGAAAGGTCGTGCATCGCAACAGTGGATGAAGCTCGCCTCCGACGATCGATCCTCGTGCTCGCCGACTTTCTCGGGACCGTTCATCGCGAGGCGAAGATCTCTCTGAGCCTGGCGGTGTCCGACGACCACCTCGCAATCGAGATTACGGCCGATCCGTCCGATCGTCTGACATTGAGCGCGCTTCCAACACCGGCTGAGGTCCTGGCGTCCGAAGATGCTAGTGAGATACGGCGTTGGCCTGTAGCCGTGACATCCGAGATCATCGCCCGTCATGAGGGGTCGCTCTATCACGGGGACGCTCCGGCCCGCTTTCGGATTCGCATTCCCGTGCGGGATGGGCGATGAGCAGCTCGCGCCATCTTGGGGTCCGCACAATCCGCTGGTCCGTCGTCGCGGTGTCGATCTACTTTGCCTGCTGGTGGCTGCTCTTGGCGGATGCCCGCGTGTATTGGGGAGCGCTCGCGGTCCTCGGCGTAGCGCTTGCGATGGGAGCCGGCGTCTCTTGGTCGCTGGGCGTCCTGTTGCGCGGCGAGCAACGCGCGGCGCCGTCTCACGTCCAGACAGTGCGGCAACCCTCGATGCAGGACGCTATCGATGCGCATGCGGCAGATCCAGAAGAACCGGCACGTCAGCGCGCACGATTCCTCGGCGCACTAGGGCACGAGCTTCGCAACCCTCTCAACTCGGTCACCGGGTTTTCCGACATGCTTCTCGGCCGCGTCGATGGCGAGCTCAATGCGGAGCAGGTACGAAGTGTCCGGACGATCCGTGCAAGCGCGGAACGCTTGTTGCGGCTGGTCTCGACGGTGGTCGATCGAGCGAGCCTCGAAGCCGGAACGCTCAGACTGCAACAGCAGTGGATTGCGCCCGATGAGCTGATCTCCGAAGCGATATCATTCGTGCGGTCGCGCGCCGAGGGCACCTCGGTGCTCGGGGGAGTTTCTGAGGGCCTTCCGCGCATTTTTGTCGACCGCCATCGCACGGTTCACTCGCTCGTGACCCTTGCAGTGCTGGTCATTCGGTCGTCCGGAACCGATATCGTGATGCGCGTTGCGCCTCCGCGGCGCGACCAGGTGGGCAAGGGCTTCGTGCAGTTCGACCTGGTGGCGACGCTCAACGACTCTTCCGCCGACACGCTGGCCGTCGTGGAAAGGCTCGAGAAGCCGCTGTCCAGCTCGGATGCTCTTGGGCTGGAAGTTGGGGTGGCCCGCAAGGTGATCGAGGCCCAGGGCGGGCGTATTTGGACCGAAGCCGGAACCGCAGGGAGCCTTCGCGTTTGCATGACCCTCCCGACGTCAGCCCACTAGGCCGGCTTCAAGGTGTCGAGAATGGCCTGGTAGGCTGCGTTGCGTTTCCACCCGAGGTCTCGTTGCAGCTTCTGCGTCATCTCCTTGGTGGACAACCCTTCGCGTTGCCACTCGTCGACGAGCGCCCCGAGGTCGATATCCTCGACCGGCCCATCGGCGGGCTTGCCTTCGACCACGACGGTGATCTCGCCTCGGGCCGGATCTGCTAATCCGCTCCGCACTTCTGTGACGGTACCGCGGATCGTTTGCTCGTGCATTTTGGTGAGCTCTCGGCACAGCGCGATCCGCCTGTCGCCACCGAGGGTGCGTTCGAGGTCGCTGAGGGTCGCATGGATCCGATGGGGCGACTCGAACAAGACCACGGTGATTGCCGACTGCGCGATTCGCTCGAGGGCACGGGTGCGGTCCCCGCCGCTTCTCGGAATAAACCCTTCGAACACGAAGCGACGCACCGGGAGGCCCGCTACGCAGAGCGCCGCCAGCACCGCGCTGGGACCCGGAATCGCCTCCACTTCGATGCCCGCGTTGGCGGCTCGGGACACGAGGTAGACGCCCGGGTCACTCACCACCGGCGTGCCGGCGTCGCTGACCATCGCGTAGTGAGCTCCGTCGGCCAGCTCTGCGAGGATGAGGTCGACTTTGTTGTCGTTAGTGTGCGCGTGGAAAGAACGCAGAGGCGTGTTGATGCCGTGCTTGGCGCAAAGTGTGCGAGTGTGACGCGTGTCTTCTGCGAGGATGAGGTCGGCTTCGCGAAGAATACGTATCGCCCTCAGCGTGATGTCCTCTAGACATCCGATGGGCGTCGCGACTACGGACAGGCGACCTGACATTAGTGCGCGTTACCACATCTCGGTCGCCCTGCGACCCGGCTGCTTAGGGAGACTCGTAGACTTCGACGACGGTCTCGCCCAGCTCGCGGTGAAGGAAGTCCTTGAGTTTCTGCAGCAGACGCTTCTCGATTTGCCGAACCCGCTCCCGGCTCACACCGAACTCGTCTCCGAGGGTCTGCAAGGTCTTAGGTTCCTCGGCGACCAGACGGTCATCGAAGATCTTCTTTTCTTTGTTTTCGAGTAGCGCGCCGAATTCATGGATCTTCTCGGAGAACTGCACGCCCACTTCCGCATCGGCGAGCGTATCGTCAATGCGAAGGTCCTCCGAAGGAAGCAACTCCACGCGTGCTACAGAGCGGCCGTCGGAAGTCCCGACCGGCGCATCCAATGAGGCGTCTCCCGCCGCCAGCCGCATGTCCATCGACACGACGTCTCGTTCCGGAACATTGAGGCGCTCGGCGACGATCTCGGCGGTCGGTTCGATGCCCATCGCAGACAGCCGGGCTTTCTCCTTCTGCAGGTTGAAGAACAACTTCCGCTGCGCCTGGGTGGTCCCCACCTTTACGAGGCGGTGGTTGTTGAGGATGTAGCGCAGCATGTAGGCGCGGATCCACCAGGCGGCGTAGCTCGAGAGCTTCACGCCCTTGTACGGGTCGTACTTTTTCACGGCCTGCATGAGGCCGATGTTGCCCTCCTGCACGAGGTCGAGGAGGTTCTTGTACGCTTGGCGGTAGTCGTATGCGATCTTGACGACCAAACGAAGGTTGGAGGTGACCAATCGCTTGGCCGCCTCGAGATCGTCGTTTTCGAGGAATTGCACCGCTAGGTCGTGTTCCTCTTCCTTCGACAGAAGGGCGTATCGCTGGACGTCCCTCATGTAGACGCCCAGCGGATCGCGGCGCGTGAGTGACGACGACTTGCCTGCAAGGGCGTCGCTCTCGCGTCGCGCTTCGTTCCGCTCCTCGTCCATGTCCAGGACCTCGACGCCCTGCGGCTCGTCCAGTTCGTCAGGCGGCTGTGGGTCGCTTCCAATCATCGATCTTGCTCGTGAGAGCCATCTCTAGGGCACTGCCCCATAGCGCGTCCAGTGGTGGAGTTCACTTCGGCGCTTCAAAAGGCACTCGGCCCGCTCCCCTAGGCCGTAAACGGCCCGCAAGCGAGCCGGCGACCATATATTGAATTGCGCCGTCTGCCGCCAGGGCCGCCTTGAGCCCCGACGAGGCCAACTCCAGCATCGTGGCGACTTTAGTGCTTCGTTCCTTGTACGCGTCTTGGATCTTCACGCGGAGAATCACGATGAGCTCGGAGCGCTTGAGCGGGCGCAGAAGACGCACCTTCCCGAGGACGTCGACCTCCAGGTCTTTGCCGTGGGCTCTCGCGCGTTCGATCTTCGCCGAACCGCCTTCGATGGTGGCGACGAGCTCCAAGTTGCCGGCATCGGCTTTGTCGAGCGTCAGGCCACCCCAGCCGGGGATGTCTAGTTTCGACTCGCCGTCACCGATACTCAGACCTTCGATCGTGATCTCCACCATGCCTGTCGACTCCGCGACCTCGCTTGGCATGTCGAGCACGATCTCGCCGTTGAGTATCCCTGTCAGCGGAACCTTGGTGAACTGTCGCAGCACCGAGAGCGCCTCGAGGTTGATGTCTTCCATCTCCGCCTCGAATTCCATGGTGCCTTCCCCGAGTGAGATGTCGCCCTGGGCCTGTCCGCCCGCAACCTCTGCGTCGAAGCTGTAGGACTTGGTATCGGAGATCAGCGAGAACAACGAGGTGCTGACCGTGAGCTCATCAAAAATGACCTCAGCAGGGGTCGAGCCTTCTCCTTCTGCCGGTATGGTCAGGCGCAGGTTCTCGAACGTGAGGCCGGTCAGTCCCGAGTTCGTGAGGTCGACGATTTCGAGCTCGTAGCCCTGCGCACGGGCCTCTTGAACCAGACGATCGGCGAGTCGCTCGTACGGGAACGTCCTGTACGCAAAAAACACGAAGCACACCACGAAGAAGAGGGGGTACCCCGTCCATTTC
>JAUXFZ010000289.1 GCA_030622585.1 Myxococcales bacterium | reverse complement strand
TGTCCTACGACTACACGGTGCTCGCGGGCACTCAGGGCACGATGAATCACCTCAAGAAGGACCGCATGTTCGAGATTGCCGAGCAGCGTGGGCTTCCTGTCGTGCTGTTCTCGGAGGGAGGCGGAGGCCGCCCGGGCGATACGGACTACGCGATCATCGCCGGCCTCGACTGCCGCGCCTTTCAGTACTTCGCGGAGCTCTCGGGCAAAGTGCCGCTGGTCGGCGTCAACTCCGGCAGGTGCTTCGCGGGCAATGCCGCCCTCCTCGGTTGCTGTGACGTCGTGATCGCGACCAAGGCCTCGAACATTGGCATGGGTGGGCCCGCGATGATCGAAGGCGGCGGCCTCGGCGTGTTCGCGCCCGAAGAGATCGGTCCGTCGGCATCGCAGTATCGCAATGGCGTCATCGATGTGCTCGTCGACGACGATGCCGAGGCGGTCGCTGCGGCGAAGAAATACCTCGCGTACTTCCAAGGCAACCTATCCGAGTGGAAGTGCGCGGATCAACGCTTGCTCCGCTCGGCAATCCCAGAGAACCGTCTCCGGGTCTACGACGTGCGCAATGTGATCGAGACGTTGACGGACACGGACTCTGTGCTCGAGCTCACCGGCGGTTTCGGCGTCGGCATGGTCACCGCGCTCGCCCGAGTCGAAGGCAAGCCGGTCGGCGTCGTCGCCAACGACCCGATGCACCTGGGAGGCGCGATCGACGGCGAGGCAGCGGACAAGGCAAGCGGCTTCATGAGGCTCTGCAGCACCTTCGCGATTCCGCTCGTGTTCCTGTGCGACACGCCGGGGTTCATGGTCGGGCCGGACGCCGAGAAGACCGGTCTCGTGAAGCGCGCGGCCAAGCTGTTCACGACCGGGGCGTCGCTGGAGGTTCCGTTCTGCACGATCGTTCTGCGCAAGGGGTACGGCCTCGGGGCCCAGTCGATGGCAGGAGGCAGCTTCAAGGCCCCAGCGTTTACGATCTCGTGGCCGAGCGGCGAGTTTGGCGCCATGGGCCTCGAAGGCGCGGTCAAGCTCGCCTTTCGCAAGGAGCTCGAGTCGGTCACCGACCCGGCCGCGCGCGACGAGATGATCGCGCAGATGGTCGAGCAGCTCTACGAGCGCGGAAGAGCCATCAACATGGCAGAGCACTTCGAGATCGATGCCGTCATCGACCCGGTCGAATCAAGGCGATGGATCCTGAGCGCGATCGCGCAGCGCTAGGCCTTCAGGGACGCGTGCACTTCGTTTGCAGCTCTGGCACCAGCGGAAATGGCGCCATCCATGTAGCCGCACCAGCGCTTGGCGCTCTCCGTGCCCGCCCAAAAAATACGGCCACTGGGCTTTCGCAGATGCTCGCCGCCTGCGGTGAGAATCCCTGGTGTCAGCGGCGTAATGCAGCCGGTGCTCCAAGGGTCGGTCGACCAATCCTTCTCGACGTAGCCGGTCGCGTCGAGTGCCTTGGGGCCGAAGTAGCGCGCGAGCTCCTCCCTCAAACCTTCCTCACGGGTCGTTCGGTCGGCGAACTGTGGGGACTCCACGACCGAGAGGAAGCAGCTGAGAACACCCATCGACGCGTCGTCGGGGGAGTTGTCGAAGACGAGTTGGACGGCGCCACGGTCGCTCTGCATCGCGCCATTGAGACCGTCGGCGCGCCAGAACGGGGTCTTGTACAGCAGGGCGGCCTTGACCAGGGGCAGGCGCGGCAAACGCGCCCAGCCGGACGCCAACTCGGCACGCGGCTTCGGCAACGCAGGGGCGAAGTCGATGCGCACGGTGTCCGAAGGCGCCATGGCGACGATGACCCGATCGGCTGTGAAGGTTTCGACCGGAGTCACCACCCGCATGCGGTCGGGAGCATGGTCTTCGATGCGAAGCGCAGGCCTGCCGAGAAGAACGCGATCCCCGAGGTCGGTTGCCATGCGCTCCGAGATCACCTGAGAGCCGCCCACGATGCGTTGCTCCTGAGCGCCCCCTTCGTTGAGGATCACCGGCAACAAACCGCCCGCTGCGCGAAGGTAGTGCAGTACCCAAAGGAGCGAGATGCGTTCCGGATAGCCGGACCACACGGCACGGGTGATCAGCCGAAACACCGACGGCGTGAAGCTCGTCGACGCATGCTGCCGAAGCCAGTCGCCGAGCGTCATCCGATCGAGCTCCGCGGCGCCGGCCATCCGCCAGGGCTCACCGACGGGCATCTTCTTGCAGAGGCGGTCGAGCTGCCATGCAACCTTCGTGAAATCGGCTAGCTCGGAAAAACTGGCGTCCGGCAATAGCCCCCGAGAGATCACGCCTTCGATATCGTACGTCGTATCGCCCCCGTAATAGGCATCGAAGGCACCGATACCAAGCTCGTCGATCAAGGTGGCAATACTGTCTTGGCCGGGGCCGATCCACTCCCCTCCGACCTCCACGACGTGTCCACCGCCGATCGGCATGTTGAGCGTCCGGCCGCCTACGCGATTGCTCGCCTCGAGCACGAGAAACGAATCGACGCCGCGCCGCTGGAGCTCCCGGCCCGCCATGAGACCGGAGAGTCCTGCGCCAACGATGAGCACGTTCACGTGCCGTGCGACAAGCCGCGTATCGTCGACCGCGGCGCGAACCAGCCCAGGGGCTCCGAGAGAGGCAGCCGCGGCGGCCCCTCCGCTCAAACGTACGAATCGCCTGCGACTAACTCGATCATTCATGGGGCGACACATCCCTTCCCTTCAGCCAACCAAGACGCGATGACACGAAGCTCGCCTACCGATACGTCTTCGATCGCGTCTTGCATGATCGCATCCGCGTCGCCTCGCGTCCGTGTCGCGATCTCGTGAAGGCGGCGGTGGATGTACCCCGCGTACTGACCGCAGAGCCGAGATGCAAACAATCCGTCGTGCCCTTCACCGTTCGCGCCGTGGCACGAGGCGCAGTGTAGCGCGTAGCGTGATGCACCGCGGACTCGCACTGCTTTGCTCGCTGCGCTTGGCGGCGACTCGGCAACAGGCAGTGCGGACAGGTATTTCGCGATATCGGTGATCTCTTTGGGGGTGAGCGTCCGTGCAAACGGGTCCATCACCGGGAGGCGCGTGATCCCCAGTCGCAAACGATGGAGCTTGTTCTCCAACACAGCCTGCCGTTGACCCGCTAGGCGCGGAATCGACCCGCCGGGCCGGCCGGAGCCGTCGTGCAAGTGACATGACGCGCAGTGCGCATAGGCAGCGGGCTCCCCGGGGGGCGCGGTACTCTCGAGGACGGCGGCAATGCGAGCTGCTTGCGCTTCGCTCGGCCCGCGCGTCATGAGCCATGTCAACGACGCGACACCGCCGATGACGATGAACGCCGTGATCGTGAGGAAGATACGCATGGCGGCCGCGAGCATACCAGAGGTTTCCCCGCAGATGCGGGCTTGATTGTGGTACTGGAACACGGCCCGCATGGACATCGTCGACCAGGTTCAACTCAACTTCAACCCGGCGACGCTGGCGGTTCTGAACATCCTGATCGGCTTGATCATGTTCGGTGTCGCGCTCGACGTGCGAATCGACGACTTCAAGCGCGTCGTGCGCGACCCGCGCGGCCCGCTCATCGGGCTCGGCGCTCAGTTTCTTCTACTGCCCGCGATGACGTTCGTGCTGATGCTGATCATCAAGCCGCTGCCTTCGATCGCTTTGGGCATGATGCTGGTCGCGGCCTGCCCAGGTGGAAACTTCTCGAACTTCCTCACCCACCATGCCAAAGCAAACGCCGCACTGAGCGTGAGCATGACCGCGATCTCGACGCTCCTTGCGATCGTCATGACGCCCGCCAACCTCGCGTTCTGGGGCGGCCTGAATCCAGGAACGGCAGCAATTCTGAAGGAAGTGAACCTCGATCCGTTCGACTTGTTCAAAACGATCCTCGTCATCTTGGGGATTCCCCTCGTCGCGGGCATGTGGGTTGCGGCCAAGAAGCCGGGCTTTGCGGCCCGCATCCGGCGGCCGATGAAGATCTTTTCGCTCACGGCGTTCGGCCTCTTCGTGATCGGGGCACTGATCGGCAACTGGCAACACTTCCTTCAGAACGTGGGCTATGTCGCGCTCGCCGTCGCGCTGCACAACGCGCTGGGGTTGGCCCTTGGCTACTGGACCGGGCGGGGACTGGGCTGCCACCGATACGACGCGAGAGCGATTTCGATCGAGGTAGGCATTCAGAACTCGGCGCTGGCCTTGGTTCTAATCTTCGGGTTCTTCGACGGCCTCGGTGGGATGGCGATCATCGCCGCCTGGTGGGGCGTGTGGCATCTGATCTCGGGCCTGACGCTAGCGACATACTGGTCGAGACACCCCGTGCCAATCCCGGAGGCGACATGAAGATTCTGGTTCACAAGAATGGGCTCTGGCCCCTTTAATTCTTTTTGGACTGTTTGGACCAGGAGTCTCTGAGTTGGATGGTGCGGTTGTAGACGGGGTGATCTGCGGCGCTGTCCGGGTCGACGGCGAAGTAGCCGAGGCGTTCGAACTGGACGCGTTCGCCCGGGCCCCGCGTGGCTAGGCTGGGTTCGAGCTTGGCGGCTCTGAGCACTTCGAGCGACGCGGGATTGATGCGATCCG
>JAUXFZ010000526.1 GCA_030622585.1 Myxococcales bacterium | reverse complement strand
GCTTCCCACCAACGCTGGTAGGCCTCGTTGAATCGAAACACGATGAAGATGCCAACCACCGTCGCAATCAAACCGATCGCGGTCGCGGAAAACACATCGGTTTCGAGCACCTGCGAGTACCGGGAGACGATGACGATCGCCTGCTCGGCGAGGACCACCGTGAGGATCAGCGCCCAGTTTCGCCCAATGAAGACCCTGACCGCCCTCCCCAGGCCAGTTCCGCGGCGAACGATCATTCCGGATCGAGCTCCGCGACGCCGAACATCTCTGCGGCGTGCACGAACACCAACTCTTCAGCTTCCATCGTGGGTTCTGGTGACGCATCGATGCCGAGAGTGCAATCCTCAATCGCAAAAAACTCGTTCGATTGCATGAGCTCGTCGGAAACGCGCATCCCCGTGGGCAAAGGCAAGGTCCCCATCACCAGACCGCCGGCAAAAAGGCATGTCACCTCGTGCCGGGTGCGTCCGTCATCCTCGTGGAGCCCGAGCAGTGCGTCCTCCCCAGGCACGACGATGAGCACAGCCTTACGCTGCAGCGCGAGGAACGGAATCGTCCGAGGCTGCTCCGGCAAGCTGACATTCGTCATTCGAAAAAACGCGGCATCGGCATTGAGAAACGGGAGCAGCCCGGTCCCCGGCGGCACATGCAAGGTTCCAATCACCCAACCCGTAGGCGTAAACAGCCGCACCGTTGTTGCAGAAGGGGACACGCTCCGCGTTCCTAAATACTCGATATCCGACTACGTGTCCCCTATGTGTTTGGCGACGGTGCGCCGATCTATTCCAAGGGTGACGGCGGCGCGCGCGTAGGAGCCTTGCTGCTTGTAAACCCAGGTGGTGTAGGCGGAGACCACTTGGTCGAGGCTGGCCTCGACGTTGCGCATCTCGTGGAAGAGTGGGTCGAGGGCACCGGTTTGCGCTGGCGCGGCAGGGGGAAGGTAATGACCGTGAATCAACAGGTTACGGACACATTGCTCGAGCTCCCCGATGTTGCCGGGCCAAGAGTAGTCACAGCCGACCCCCTGCTCGATGCCGCGCATGACCTCTTCGAAATGCGCAGAGTCGGTCGACCCGAGGTTGCGCTGCACCAGGACACGCACGAGGTGGGCTAGCTCATCCACATCGCCGGCGACTTGCGCCTGCAGCGACGGGGTGTGGATGACGTCGGAGCACAGGCGGTAGTAGAGGTCTTCACGGAATCGCCCGGTGGCCATCTCGCGCGGCAGGTCCCGGTTCGTCGCCGCTACGACCTTGCCGCCGAATCTCCTCGGCTCGTTGTCTCCCAACCGATGAAACTCCCGCGACTGAAGCACCCGCAGAAGCTTCACCTGAACCTCGGCGTCGAGCTCGCCTATCTCGTCGAGGAAGATCGTCTCACTCGGGGACCTGCCTTCGAGATGGCCCATTCGGTCCGCGGAAGCCCCGGTAAATGCTCCCTTTTTATGCCCGAAAAGGTCGGATTCGATCAGCGTTTTGGACATTGCCGCTAGATGAATCGGGTGGAACGCAGTTCGAAAATTTCTGGCGAACCGCCGGCGCTCCTCGTCGAATGGGATGAAAGACGACAGCCCGATCGCCCGCGCGACGAGCTCCTTGCCTGTTCCCGAGGGCCCCAGAATCAACGTGCTGGCCTCGTGCATGCGACCACGGAGGTGAGCGAGGTAGCGCCAGGGATTGTGCGTGAACAACGACTCCCAAACGCTGGCGCGCAACTTCGCCGCGGCGAGCGAGGTCCCGAGGATCTGATGGAACACGAAGTGGAAGGCGCGGCGGGTTTGAAAGAACAGGGCGAAGAGATCCGCCGGAGTCGTGGCCCAGGCGGGCGGCTGGACGAACCGAAAGAGCTCGCGGAAGTCGTTCCGAAATTCCTCATAGAACGCGACCGTTTCGCCGGGCGAGTCTGACGTGAGCCAGCCGTAGAGCTCGGAGTCGTAACGGTAGTAGAGTACGTAGAGAGCGACCCCAGCAATGAGCTCGCGCTCCGCATCGGTGTAGGCGTCTCCTCGAGCGAGGCCTAGCTGGGCCGCCGCCATCTGTCGCTCCGCTTCCTCGTGGATCGCAGGGAGGGGGCGGCTCCACGGCGACGAGCGTGCGACCTCCTCACCGACGATGATCGCCTCGAGCTGGGGTCGCTCGGGGCCGAACGGGTTGGTGAAGCCGAGTTTCCCGATGGCATCGAGGCGAGCGACCGTATCGGAGTCAAACATGTACATAGATTGTACAGGCCCTGTACATTTAATGCTCAGCAACCGGCTCTCGATACCGTTTTAGTCAATGATTTCCGTACTCTGACCCCTGGCATGCTCCCCGCGCTATCGAACGCCGGAGGTTTCGATGAGCCGAATGAAGCAATGGACGATGAGTGTGAGCAGCGCAATCGCGGCCAGTATCGCCATGGTTGCGATTCTCGGCCTCACCGCCTGGCTGGAGCGCCGGGCAAGGGCTGTCAAAGTGTCGCACGAGATCGTCGAAGGGTTGCCACAATGACACCGGAGCCGATCGAGGCCAATGGCGTTTCCGCCGTAATTACAGCGAAAATCTCGGTCGCCGAGTGTGGCACGGCCCGTGCAATGTCCTTAGGTCATCATGGGCCGAACGGGCATCTATCTCCTTGTCATCCTCTCGATCGTGGTC
>JAUXFZ010000284.1 GCA_030622585.1 Myxococcales bacterium | reverse complement strand
CGGGTGCGGCCGCGGGTCGCCAAGCATCGTTCGCAGGCATGGGGCGATGAGCACCTCGAAGGCGACCATCGCGCTGATGGGATTGCCAGGAACCCCGATGACGGGCTTGCCCTCGTACTGGGCAAACGAAAGGGGCTTGCCAGGTTTCATACGGACCTTCCAAAACCCGGACTCGATGCCCACGTTCTCGAACGCCTCGTGCACGAAGTCGTAGGTCCCCACGGACACGCCGCCCGTCGTGATGACGACATCGGCTTCGAGCGCCTCCACGAGCGCCCCTTCGATCTCGGGCAAGGCATCAGGCGCCGCAGGGAGAGCGACGGGGATGGCCCCCAAAGCGCGGATCATCTCGCTCAAGACGTAGACGTTCGAGTTGATGATCATACCTGGCCCGAGGTCTTCGCCGAGCGACCGAAGCTCGTCGCCCGTCGAGAGGATCGCGACCTTGGGTCGCCGAAACACGCGTACGCGTTCGATGTTCTGGCTCGCGAGCAGCCCAATCTCTCCGGGCCACATACGGTCGCCCACGTGAAGCAGCAACGCACCGGACGACACGTCGCTGCCCTGACCGCGAACGTGCTTTGCTCGGCGCGAGGGCTCTCGAATCGCTACCTCGTCCCCTTCACGCTCCGTGTCCTCCTGCATGACGACCGCATCGGCGCCTCTCGGCATCGGCGCGCCCGTGAAGATACGGCAGGCGGCGCCCGGCTGGAGAGCCTCGGGGATGGGGCCACCGGCACGAGATTCTCCCTGAACGGGAAGGCGAACCGGGGCGTCGGCCGTTGCGGAGGCGACGTCATCCGCGCGAACCGCGTAGCCATCCATTGCGCTGTTGTCGAACGCCGGCGCGTCGAAACGCGCAGTCACCTCGCGCGACACGTGCCGCCCCGAGGATTCGATCAGATGCACTTCTTCCTCCCCCAAAGGAGAAAACAGCGGCAACATCGAAGCGAGGGCCTCTGCGATCGATCGCATGCGATGCGGAGCCTAGCACGTCTCGCCTGCGCAACTGGCTAGGCGGGGCACACGCGATTGCGTCCGGCGCGCTTGGCTTCGTAAAGCCTTTCGTCGGCGGCTCGAACGAAGTCGTAGGCCCGCCACTTCGGGTCGAGCTGCGCTACCCCACAGGAGATGGTGATGTCGATGTCTTCGTCCTCGAAAACGAACGTCTCGGTAGCGATCATCTTTCGCAGATCGTCGGCGATGCGAACGCCTCCGGCAAGATCGGTTTCCGGAAGAATCACGGCGAGCTCCTCACCGCCGTATCTCGCGATCACGTCATCGGGGCGGATCCGGCTCTTCGCCAGCTGCGCGACCTCTTTGAGCACATGGTCCCCGGCGAGGTGCCCGAACTCGTCGTTGACACGCTTGAAGTGATCGATGTCGCACATCACGAGACTCAGCGGACGGCCATGTCTCGTCGCGCGGGACAGCTCTCGATCGAGTTGTTCTACGAGGTAGCGCTTGTTGTGGATGCCGGTCAGCCCATCCATGATCGTCATCCGATAGATCGTCTCGTGGTATTGCGATTCGAGGTCGGCGCCACTGAGGAATTTCATGATCGTGTCTCCGATCTTGATCTGGTCCCCGCGGCGAAGCTGACGGTCGCGCACCAGCTCGTCGTTTACGTACGTCCCGTTCGTCGAATGGACGTCGAGAACGTAATAGTTGCCCGCGCGAGTCTCGATGCGCGCATGCCTGCGCGAAATGCTGTCGCTGAGAAGGACCACGTCATTCTCGATGCCGCGACCGATCCTCACAGCGCCGTCCGCCAGCGAGAAGCGCTTCCCCAGTTGATTGGAGTTCGGCGCGTAGATCACCACGAGGCAATCTTGTCCGGCTCCGGTCGCAATAAGAGGCTCCGAGAAGGGCGTGACCCTCGTCTTGATTTCACTCTCCACGGGTATCCACTCAGGGTAGAAAGTGCGGTATCGGGCGTCAACGTCTCCGGATGTAGGTCATGTTGCGCTGATTGATCCAAACGTGCGCCAAAATCGGGCCCCAGAGCACCCCGGTCAGCTCGAAGAGGAGTCCCAGCACAAGGCCCATGACGAACGCCCATGTCGTCCAAGCCAGCCATACGGGCTTCGGCCCGACGTGAACCGCGCCGAAGATGAGCGAGGTGGCCATCAGCCCCAGCACCGGCTGCATGGCCCCCCGAAAGAAGAGCTCCTCGGCGAAACCGGAGGCGAGCGCGAGCCATGTAATCTCGGCAGACGACAGCGGGGCAACGACCTCTTCGAGCTGTGCGTGGAGCGCGCGCGCCCATCTGGTTCGTTCAACGAGGACCGGGGTGATGGCGACCACGGTGAGCGCCAGTGCGAGGCCCAGGCCGAGGGAGATGGCGAGGCGTTCTGGGTAAGGAGCGGCCAGCCAAGGCGTTTCGAGGGTCCAGGCGAAACGCCCGGCACCGAACCACGCCCACGCCAGAGCGCCTAGCGTCAACGGGCCGTAAACGACAGCGGCGAGCGTCGTGATCCGGGTAGTGGATGGCAAGATCGAGCCGGATGTATCAAAGTGCGCCCCGACTCGCAATGCCATCAAGACTCCGATTTGACACGATCGAGGGGACCAGAGTACTAGCCAAGGCCATACGCTCATGAGCGGGCAGCCAGGCGAAGACGTCGCGAAGGTCCTCGTGGTCGACGACGAGCAAGTGATTCGGGAAATCCTCGCGGACTTCCTGACGATGGAGGGCTTCTACGTTCGGACCGCGGAGGACGGCAGCGGCGCGCTGGTCGAGCTCTCGCGGGATCGATTCGACCTGGTGTTGAGCGACTTGAAGATGCCGAACATGGGCGGCCTTGAGCTTCTCAGCGCCATCCGGAAGCACACGCCGCACGTCGTGACGATCATCATGACCGGCTTCGGGACCGTCGAGACTGCCATCGAAGCGATGAAGCAAGGGGCGTACGACTATGTCCTCAAGCCATTCAAGGTAGAGGAGGTCGTCCACACGATTCGGCGCGGACTCGAAAAGAAGCGGCTCGAGGCGGAGAATTTTCGCCTCAAGGAAGCCCTCTCGCTCTACAAGGTAAGCGAAGCGATTGCTGCCAGCCTGTCCCTAGAACAAGTGGTCCATACGTTGAGCCGCGCCGCGATCGACGAGGTGGACTCCGACTTGGTCACGGTCCTTCTGAGCGACGGTGGTGGGAGCTTCTATCGGCGAAGCACCGAGATCAATCCCAACTTTCGGTTCAGGCGAGAGCCGGACACCCTGAACATCAAGACCCTAGAAGAGCATTTCATGCACGCGCCGGCGCTACTGGAGCACGCAGAGCGCTGTTGGCGGTACTTCGATGAGGTAGGGGTTGACCCCGCTCCGCAGTCTCTCGCCGTCGCCCGACTGACGGCGCGCGGCGACACCATCGGCTTTCTATGCGCGCTCAGCTACACGCGAGGCAAACGCTTCGACGAAGGACAGCGCAAGCTCCTGCACGCCACAGCCGACAGGGCATCTGCCGCCATCGAAAACGCGCGCCTCTACGAAGACCTACAGGCTACCTTCAAGCAGACCATTCGCGGACTCGCGAGCGCGATCGACAAGATGGACCGCTACACGGCAGGGCATTCCGCCCGAGTTGCGGCGTACGCGCAGATCCTCGCGATCAAGCTCGGCCTGAGCGACGCGGACATCGAAATCGTTCGACAGTCCGCTCTCATGCACGACATCGGCAAGATCGGCTGCGTGATCAACTTGAACAAGCCGGGCAAGCTCAGCCAGGAAGAGTACGAAACCTTCAAACAGCATCCGGAGCACGGTCGCGACATCTTGCAGCCCATCGAGTTCTTGCACCCACTCATTCCGGGGGTGCACTTGCACCACGAGCGTTGGGACGGCCTGGGATATCCGCTCGGGCTCAAAGGAAACGATGTTCCGCTCATTGCGCGCATCATCGCTGTGGCAGACACCTACGATGCGATGACCAGCGACCGCGCGTATCGAAGGGCACTGGCCCACGACATCGCGATGTCCGAGATCGATCGTTGCGGCGGAAGCCAGTTCGACCCGGAGATCGCGCACGGGTTTCTGGACTCGATCCACGTGTTTCGCGAAGAGGGCCGGTCGCTCGAGGAGTTCCCGGACGTGCGGGAGACCCAGTCGGGACTCATGGCGCCACGGAGGTAGCTGCGCCGGCCGGTGGCTTGGGCAATGCAAACGCCGCGTTCCAGCGATGGGACGACGCGGGCGCCGACCATCGACGCACGATGGGAGCCCGGTCGGGCAGTTTGAAAATGGTGACGAGCTCCACCTTGCGGCGCTTCCGCGGACTGAGCTTGCGGGACACGACCGTGACGAGCGTCAACGTTTGCGAAGGGCCGATGGACGCGTCTGCGTGATCCAGATTACCCAGGCCTTCTGCCACGAGGCGCTGAATCGTGTTCTGATTTCGAAACGAGCGCGTCGTCGTGATGAGGTGGGCGTGCTCGTCCTCCAAATGAGTGGGACCGGTGGCGAACTGCGGTGGGTTCCCCAATTGTTCACAGCCGCCAAGCAGACACAGGACGCCGATGGTCCAGGCACGGTTAGGTCGACTCACGGCTTCGCTCTCGCGCCACGTCCTTTTCGGTCGCCACGCCTGGAACAGGAAGCTGCTCTTTGCTTTCGCCGTCTTTGTCCTGCCAGGGGTACTTGATGCGGTTGTGG
>JAUXFZ010000461.1 GCA_030622585.1 Myxococcales bacterium | reverse complement strand
TGCCGGCAGCCATGGAAGAGAAGCAGCGCTTCGCGATTCGCGAGGGCGGCCGAACCATTGGTGCAGGCGTCATTTCCAAGATCATCGAGTAGAACAATGGCATCGAACAAGATTCGCATTCGGCTCAAGGCTTACGATCACCGATTGCTAGATCAATCGGCGACGGAAATCGTCGACACGGCGAAGCGCACCGGTGCGCGGGTCGCGGGTCCGATTCCGCTGCCTACACGCATCAACAAATACACCGTGTTGCGTGGGCCCCACGTGGACAAGAAATCGCGAGAGCAGTTCGAGATTCGGACGCACAAGCGACTCTTGGACATTCTCGACCCCACTCAACAAACGCTCGACGCCCTCATGAAGCTGGATCTCTCAGCTGGCGTCGATGTCGAGATTAAATCGTAAGGCGGTAGGTCGATGCCAAAGGTAAAGGTCTACAACTTGAGCAAGAAGGGCGTCGGAGAGATGGATCTCTCGGACAGCGTCTTCGATGCCACGGTCAACGAGAGCCTCCTCTATGATGTTCTCAAGGCCCAGCTCGCCAGCCAGCGCAAGGGCGCGGCTTCCTCCCAGAACCGGGCGGAGGTCACCGCGACCAGCAAGAAGCTCTACAAGCAGAAGGGCACCGGGGGCGCTCGTCATGGCTCCAAGCGCGCACCGATTTTCGTCGGTGGCGGCGCGGCCCATGGCCCGAGGCCCCGTGACTTTGGTTACAGGCCCCCGCGTAAGATGCGGCTTGGAGCGCTCAAGGGCGCGCTGAGTCTCAAGCTTCGTGAGGGTCAGCTGCTGATCGTTCAGGACTTCGAGCTCGCCGAGGTCAAGACCAAGAAGCTCGCTGAGGTGCTCTCCAAGCTCGAGGTCAATGGCGGTGCGCTCATCGTCGACGCCAAGGACAACGAGAAGCTGCGTCTCAGCGCCCGCAACCTGCAGGGCCATTCGGTTCTGCCCCCCGAGGGTGTGAATCTGTACGACCTGCTCCGTCACGAGCATCTCGTGCTCACGCAAACCGCGGTGCAAGCCCTGGAAGCGAGGTGTCAGTGATGAACGCTGAACAAGTCATCAAGCGCCCGCTCTATCTCACGGAGAAGGGGTCCCGGCTGCGCGAGAATGACAACAAATACACGTTCGAGGTCGACCTCGACGCGAACAAGCTCCAGATCAAGGCTGCCGTCGAGACTTTGTTCAAAGTCACGGTACGCGACGTCCGCACTCTGATCATGCGTGGTCACATGAAGCGCATGGGCAAGGGCTACGGGAAGCTCCAAAACTGGAAAAAAGCCATCGTCACGCTCCCCGAGGGTGAGACGATCGACTTCTTCGAGGGTGTCTAAAGATGGCAATCCGTAAATTCAAACCCACATCACCCTCCCGTCGCTTCTACGAGGCGCCGGACTTCGACATGATCACGCACGGGAAGCCCGAAAAGAAGCTTCTCGGCGCGAAGAAACAGACCGCGGGTCGCAACAACCAGGGGCGCATCACTTCGCGCTTCCGCGGAGGCGGCCACAAGCAGCGTTACCGCACGATCGATTTCAAGCGGAACAAGATCGGCGTTCCGGCGACCGTGAAGACTATCGAGTACGACCCGAACCGTTCGGCTCGCATCGCGCTCGTGTGCTACGCGGACGGCGAAAAGGCCTACATCCTTGCGCCGGACGGGCTCGAGGTTGGTAAGCAGGTGATTTCGTCGCGACACGCGGACGTGAAGCCTGGCAACGCGATGCCGCTCCGCCACATGCCGCTCGGCACGATGATTCACAACATCGAGATGAAGATCGGCAAGGGCGCACAGCTCGTGCGCTCGGCAGGTACCGCTGCCCAGCTGATGGCCAAGGATGGCAACTACGCCCAAGTGCGACTTCCATCCAGTGAAGTTCGACTGATTCACCTCAACTGTCGTGCGACGGTCGGACAGGTCAGCAACTCGCTGCACGCGCGCATGACCCTAGGTAAAGCGGGTCGTAATCGTTGGCTCGGGCGCCGGCCGCACAACCGTGGCACTACCATGAACCCGGTCGACCACCCGATGGGTGGCGGTGAGGGGCGCACTGCAGGCGGACGGCATCCGTGCTCGCCGTGGGGCCAGCTCGCCAAGGGCCTGAAGACTCGAAAGAACAAGGCGACCGACAAGCACATCGTTCGCCGGCGGAAGAAGAAGTAATGGCGCGTTCAGTCAGCAAAGGTCCGTTCATAGACCAGCACCTCGAGGACAAGGTCGAGGCGGCAAATAAGACCGGCGACAAGAAGATGATTCGCACTTGGTCTCGGCGCTCCACGGTGACGCCCGATTTCGTCGGGCACACATTCGCCGTTCACAACGGTCGGAAGTTCGTCACCGTCTTCGTCACCGAGAACATGGTCGGGCACAAGCTCGGCGAGTTCGCGCCCACCCGGACGTTCGGCGGTCATGCGTCGGATCGGAAGGGCGGACGCAAGATCAACCCGCAGACGGGTAAGAGGTGATCATGGAAGCGGTTGCAAAAGCACGATTTCAACGGATTTCGCCTCGTAAGGCACGCGTCGTGCTCAACATGGTGCGAGGCAAGAACGTCGCCGAGGCGCTCAACGAGCTCCGCTTCACTGCGAAGGCAGCGGCTCCGATCGTCGCGAAGGCCATTGGCAGCGCCATCGCCAACGCGAAGCAGAAGAACGAAGAGATCAACCTCGACTCGCTATTCGTCAAGACGGCGTTTGCAGACATGGCGCCGAACCAGCACATGCGGCGTTGGCGCCCGCGTGCCCAGGGTCGGGCCACGCGCATCGTCAAGGGAATGAGTCACATCACTGTCGTCGTGAGCGACGGGGAAGAGAGCTGAACCGTGGGTCAGAAAGTACATCCTTATGGTTTCCGTCTCGGCGTCGTGAAGACGTGGAAGTCCAAGTGGTACGAGGATAAAAACTACGCCAAGTGGCTTCATGAAGACCTGAAGCTGAAGGCCGCCATCCGGAAGAAGTTCGCGCACGCGGGCATCGCCGACATCGAGATGGAGCGTGCCGCCAACAAAGCCAAGGTGGTCATCTACACCTCGCGTCCCGGCATCATCATCGGCAAGCGTGGTGCGGGCGTCGAGCAGCTCAAGGCCGACCTCCAGAAGCTCACCGAAAACGAGCTGTTCCTCGACATTCAAGAGGTCCGCAAGGCCGAGACCAACGCGCAGCTCGTCGCGGAGAACATCGCAACACAGCTCGAACGACGAGTCGCATTCCGCCGCGCCATGAAGAAGGCCGTGCAGACTGCGATGAAGTTCGG
>JAUXFZ010000524.1 GCA_030622585.1 Myxococcales bacterium | reverse complement strand
TCCGAAGAGCGACATCCAGCGGACGATCGGAATGCGAAGGCCTACACCAAACGTCGTGTCCACTCCGCCGTTGCTAGAGTTGGTGAGCATGTACGGGTTGCCGTTGAATATTTGCGCGAAACCGATGTCGATGCGGAACATGATGTGTACGTAGGGAATGCGAATCGTCGGCTGGAACTCGATACCCGTTTTCATCAGCTTGTAGGCGGTGTAGTCCGCTTGGCGATAGTACCAACCCAAGAAGAAGCCGCCGCCAAAGCCTGTGCCGACCGCAAAGCCGTACGCAGGTCCCTTGCGTTTGGGAGCGTTCTGGGTCGCGCCGCCGAGCGACAGCGTACCGAACTGATCGGGATCGTACGACGAGGGCCCCGCCACACCTTCGAGCCAGAGCCAGCCCTGCACCTTCTTGTAGTACGGGCTCCTCTTGTCCTCGGCCTTGTCCTTCTCCGCCGCCTCGTCGGCCGGTGCAGTCTTGGCGGGTGCGGGTTCTGACGCGGTGGCGGGCTCGGCCGCTGCGCTGGCATCTTCCTGCGCCGAGGCACTTGCGCTGAATAGCAACAGCGTGCCCATCGTGAACATCAGGTACTTCATCAGTTTTCTCCCCATGTGGAACCGGCAAGGTCCGCCTCGACACGGTAGGTGCCCTCGAACCAGTTTCCAGCGTCGACTAGCTTGCAGCGCGCGGAGCAGAACGGGAAGTTCTTGGTGCGTTTGGGCATCGCCTTCTTGCAAATCGGACAAGGTACGGCTTTCATCGGGGCCGACGATAGCACAGGAGAAGCAAGGGCAGTGAGACCAGAGCCGCCACGGGACGCGCTAGACCAACGGCGCAATATTTTCGGTTCGACCTCCGGGTTCGAGGGGCTGGTTTCCGGCAATCGCGTGACTTTGCTTCACGACGGCGAGCAGGCGTTTCCCGCCATGCTGCAGGCCATCGCCGAAGCCGAGCGCGAGATCCTCCTCGAGATGTACTGGTTCGCCTCCGACGAGGTGGGTGGCCACTTTGCCAACGCGCTCATCGCCAAAGCGGAAGAAGGCGTCAAGGTACGCGTGATCTACGACGCGGTCGGAAGTATCCAAAGTGACGGCAGGATGTTCGCGCGCATGCACGAGGCGGGTTGCGAGGTCGAGCAGTACAACCCCATCGCACCGTGGCGGGCGCGCTTCCGCATCGGGGTCGTCAACAACCGTGACCACCGCAAGCTGCTCATCATCGATCGCAAGGCCGGTTTCACGGGCGGTGTCAACCTCGGCATCGAGTGGGCCCCGAAGAGCGCGGGTGGCGCAGGCTGGCGCGACGACATGATTCGGATCGAGGGGCCCGCGGTGCAGCAGATGTGTGATGTTTTCGACTACGGTTGGCGCTATGTCGTTGAATCGAGAACGGTGGTCCGCGCGAGATTCCGACCGTCGGTCGATGCCGGGGACGCTCGAGGCAAGCGGGTCCGCGTCTTGGCCAACCACTACTTCCGCGAGCGTCGCGCGATCCACCGGGCGTATCTTCGCCAGATCGAGAGCGCCCGGAGATCAGTCTGCATTACGAACAGTTACTTCGTTCCCGACGGGCAGATACGTCGCGCGCTTGCGCGGGCCGTCGAGCGGGGAACGGAGGTGCGCGTGTTGGTCCCCGGAACGACTGATGTGATGGCGGCACGGCACGCGGCGCGAAAGCTCTACGGGCGCCTCTTGAAAGCCGGAATCCAACTCTACGAGTGGCAGGGCTCGATCCTGCACTCCAAGACTGCGGTCATCGATGGTCGCTGGTGCACCGTTGGCACGCACAACCTCGACTCCCGGTCCTTGCGTTTCAATCTCGAGGTCATCGCGACCATCGAGGACCCTGCGGTTGCGGGTGCCATGGAGGAACGGTTCAATGCTGACCTCGAGCACGCCAAGCCCGTCTCCTACGAGGAGTGGAGGCGTCGCCCCTGGCACATCCGGCTGCTAGACGACTTCTTCTACCGCTTTCACAGGCTGCTTTGACGTGGAACGAACGCCCCGACACACGTACCTGGACCCCCTCGATGGGATCTGGCTGACGGTCGCCGATCGCATCGGATTCCGAGTCGAGCGCTCCGCCGAGGTTTATGCCTCGACCGACGGGAAGGGCGTCATGACGATCGGCGCCCCAAGCACGCTCGATCCCGACGACTGCCTGGCGCAGATGATCCTCCACGAGTTGTGTCACTCCTTGATCGAAGGCGTGGAGAGTCTTGCTGTTGCCGATTTCGGGCTCGACAACGAGAGCGAGCGCGATGTGACGCGGGAGCATGCGTGCCTGCGCTTACAGGCGTGGCTGACCGAGAAGTACGGGCTTCGGCAGGCACTCGCCCCGACCACCGACTTCCGCGTCTACTATGATGCGCTGCCGGAGGATCCGTTCGCGGACGACGGCGATCCGGCCACCGTGGCGTCGAAGCAGGGCGCAGCCCGATCCGAGAAGGCGCCTTGGGCACCGCATTTGTGGGAGGGATTGGAGGCGACGGCGAAAATCTTAGACGTCGCCCGACAACTAGGGGCCGTCGACCCAAGGGCGGAAAACCCGCCCATCTGGTCGGAATTGAAGCGGTAATTCACTGACACTGACGCTGGCACTGACACTGGCACTGACACTGGCGCTGACACTGGCACCCCTGCCGCTGCTC
>JAUXFZ010000174.1 GCA_030622585.1 Myxococcales bacterium | reverse complement strand
TGCCGCCCGGGGCATGAGCCTGGTGGCCCTGCACAACGGCGTCGGTGTCGGTGTCGGTGGTCGGGGGCTGGCAGGGTTGCATGGCGAGCCACAGCGCGATAGGGCTGCAAAGGTCAACGTCATCATGAACGGCAACCTCCTAGTTCTGCCCCGCGTCTTGCGTGGGTGTCGTCCGTCATACGCGTCCCTGAGCGCGGAGACGAACATGCGCGCGCTAGCGTAGCGCTCGGAGGGGTCCTTCCGAAGTGCCCGGAGGATGGCCGCGTCCACGGCGCCGGGGATCACAGCGCCGCGATTGGCCTCGCTTGGCGGCACCGGGTCACGATTCATTACCTGGTGCGCCACCGCCATCGCTTCGGTGCCGGGAAACGCGCGTTCACCGGACGCGGCCTCATAGATGACGGCGCCGAACGAGAACAGATCGCTCCGTTCGCTGTACTCGCCGCTGCGCAGTGTCTCGGGGGCCGAGTAGCACGGGGTGCCCAAGAACTGACCTTCCTTGGTGAGGTCGGCGTTGGGTATGCGAGCGATGCCGAAGTCCGCGAGCTTCACCTGACCGTTTTGGGTGATCAGCAGGTTCTCGGGCTTGAGATCCCGATGGATGACACCGGCAACGTGTGCCGTCGCGAGCGCATCGCCGACGTGTTGGGCCAGGTCGAGTAAACTGTCGCGCGCGAGAGGCCCGCCCTTGCTGAGCTCGTGTTTGAGCGTGTGCCCGGGAACGTATTCAAAGACCAGGTAGGGGCCGACTTCGGGGTCGTCGCCGACATCGAATATCTGAACGATATTAGGATGTTGAAGGCGAGCTGCGGCGCGGGCTTCGTTCTTGAACCGCCTGAGGAATAGGTCTCGCATCTCCGCATCGAGGGCCAAGTCGCGCAGTGTTTTGACCGCGACTGGCCGGTCGAGATCGGCGTCGTGTCCGAGATAGACGGTGCCCATCGAACCCGACCCCAGGAGTCGTTCGATTCGGTAGCGTCCGATCTGTCGTGGCATTTCTTCCATGGCCGCGGTCATCTAGAGGCGGTGCAGCTTCAGCGTGTTGGTGCGGCCCGAGGTAGGCCATCCCAGCACCATCGCGAACGCCTCGCCGCGTTGGCAGAGCTTCTCCTGCACGACTAGCGAGGTTGCGATTCGCAGCGTTTCGTCGAGCGATTCCGGAGGCACCTCCAATCGCGGGATGACCCCCCACTCGAGCGCAAGGCGTCGCGCGACGCGCACGTCGCTGGTGACCGCCAAGATGGGCGGTCGTGGTCGATGCTCTGCGAGCAAGCCCGCCGAGCGACCGTCCTGAGTGAACACCACAACCGCTTTCAGGGGCAGGTGAGTCGTCAGCACAGCGGCCGCGCGCGCCGCCGCATTCGAGAACGGCCAGTCCTCTTCGCCTACGCTCTTGAGCTCTCTAAACTCGCGCGCGAGATCTTCGACGTAGTCCGACTCCACCTCCCGAATGATCGCATCCATCATTTGGAGCGCCTGGACTGGATAGCGGCCCGCCGCGGTTTCTCCGCTCAGCATGACCGCGTCGGTTCCGTCCATGACAGCGTTCGCGACATCCGCGGCCTCTGCACGCGTGGGTCGCGGATTTCGGATCATCGAATCCAACATCTGAGTCGCCGTGATGACGATCTTGCCGCGCGCGTTGGTCTCCCGAATGATTCGCTTCTGAATCAGAGGCACTTTCTCGGCTCCGAGCTCCACTCCGAGGTCTCCTCGAGCGATCATGATGCCGTCGGCGACGTCGATGATCTCCCCGAGCACCGCCACCGCCTCGGGGCGTTCGATCTTGGCAATGACCGGCACGTCGCCAGCCAGAGCTTTGGCCTCCCGCACGTCGTCCGCCGCCCGGACGAACGAGAGAGCGATGTAGTCCGCTTGGAGAACGGAGATCGCGAAGTCCAGGTCTTCCCGATCCTTGTCCGATAGGGCGGGTGCGCTGATCGATACGCCAGGCAGATTCAGGCCCTTGCTGTTGGAGAGCTCCCCGCCGTCTTCGACGATGGTATGAACCGTGTCGCCCTCGACGGAATCGACGCGGAGCCGAATCAGGCCGTCGTCGAGCGCAACGGTGTCGCCCGGGTGTACATCGGTGGCGAGCGCAGCGTACGTCACCGAGACGATCCCTTGGTTGCCCTCGACGACGCGGGTTGTCAGGGCGAAGCGATCGCCGGGTGAAAGCTGGATGGGACCTGCGGGGAATCGACCGATGCGCATCTTTGGCCCCTGCAGGTCCGCCAAGATCGCCATCGGCCGCTGTGCTTCCGTCGCAGCTTCACGCACTAGCTTCGCGACGGCAGCGTGCGACTCGTGGTCACCGTGCGAGAAGTTGAGCCGCGCGCAATTCATGCCCGCCCTGACGAGCTCGCCAACCTTGGCTTTCGTCTCGCTAGCGGGTCCGAGCGTGCAGACGATTTTGGTGCGTCTCACAGCGCGGTTGTAGCCGGGTTCGGTGTGCCAGCCAAACTACCGTTGGCGGTACCTCGGCGGCTCCCACCGGCTGAGCTTCGACTTGAAACCCAAGCGCACGACAAACGTCGTGTAGAGGGTCCATTGCGTGCGATCCGAGGTCGGCTGCGTGTTCCGATAAGATGGGTCCGTGTTCACGTAGCGGGCGGCGATTCGCAGCCACAGTCCGCGCACCGTGGTCAGAGGCCTGTACAGCGGGATGCCAAACCCAAAGCCCACGCCGAGCCCCGTGCCTAGGTCGCCGTCGAGCAGAAACGCCGGCCCGATCTCGAGGAAAATCGATTGAAGGAGCAGGTCCGCAAACTCGTTCCAGGTCTGTTTGTACAGGAAGAAGAGCGCCGGGAAGAGGGGCCGAAGGTCCACGCCTAGAAATAGATACTGGCCGGAGTCGGGGCCCCATCGGCCAGAGAGGACCACCCCGGCCACGTCGGCCACCAGGAATCGGGCCTCGGCGACGATATTTGGGTCGACCTCGCCGTTCAGCCAGGTCGCGCCCGGGCCGGCGCCAAACGAGAGCGTCAGCCCGCGATCCCAGCGGCCATAGAGCCCGTCTCCCTGGCGTTGCGCGCTCGCAGACGCGCCGAACGACGAGAGGACCAGCAGTGAGCCGATGATCACCGCTAGACGGGCGCCCCGTGTCATGATTCCCCCATGCACTGGCCCGCGTGGCGGGTCAAGACCTTGTGGCTGTAGACTGTACCCATGAGGCGTCCGTTCGGCTTGGGGCTCCGAAGCCAACTCATGCTCGCGCTGATCGTGGCGTTCGGCGGGGCATTCGTGTTGCTGAGTCTGGTGACGGCGCGCCTAGACGAGAGCGAGAACGCCCGAGAGCGGCAGACGCGTGCGGCGGGATTGGCCCACGCCCTCGCAGCGGGCACCGGTGATGCGGGCGATGGGCTGAGCGACCAGGTGGTCGGCCGCATGCTCCAAGAAGGTCTCGTCGAACGCGTGGAGATCCACACCCTCGGAGGCATGCAGAGGTCCTGGGGGGTGGTCGACGGCAACCCCGACGTGACGGTAGCCACCGCGACGGGAGTCGAGCTGCGAGTCTGGGTGCCCGCGAGCTATGGAGCAGACGCGGCACGGTTGAACCTGTCGTTGTTCTACCTCGGCCTCACGGCGTCTACGGTACTGCTCCTCACGTACGTCTTGCTGACGTACTTCATCGTGCGTCCGATCGATCGATTGCGACGCGCGTCCGAGCGCCTGGCCGCGGGCAGGCTGCACGCCAACGTTCCGGTTCAAGGCGCCGCTGAGGTCGCGCGCCTCGCGGCGTCGTTCAACGAGATGGCCGCGCTACTGCGCGAGGACCGCGCCGCGCTTCAAGACAGACTCGGCGATCTCGAGCGCGCGACCGCTGAGCTGACGAACGCGCAAGAGCAGTTGGTGAGGAGCGCGCGCCTGGCTGCCGTCGGACGCCTATCGGCTGGCGTCGCCCACGAGATCGGAAACCCACTGGCAGCAATCCGAGGATTGCTCGACCTGATGCAGAGCGGGGATCTCGACCCCGAAGAAGAAAAGGACTTCGTGGGCCGCATTCAACGCGAGGCAGAGCGAATCCACCACACCATTGCAGACCTCCTCGATTTCTCGCGGACTGCGCCGGCCCGTGACGGAACGCTCGAGACCTCCGCGGATCTCTCCGAGGTCGTGAACGACACGGTGAAGCTGATCGACCGCCAAACGCGCTTCCACGACATTGACATCGCTCTGCATCTGGACGACGAGTTGCCCCGAGTTCGTGGCGACCACGAACGCTTGCGGCAATTGCTGCTGAATCTATTGTTCAATGCGGCAGATGCGCTCGATGGCAAAGGTCGAATCGAGGTGCAGGCGACCAGCGGCGCTGGTGTGGTGCAGCTGATCGTCGAAGACGACGGACCCGGGATCAACCGGGAGATCATCGAGCAAGTGTTTGACCCTTTCGTGACGACCAAGCCGCCGGGGCAGGGCACCGGCCTGGGCCTCGCGGTGTGTCACACGATTGTCGACGGGTTGGGGGGCTCGATCGAGGCAGCGAATCGGGAAGAGGGTGGGGCGGCGTTCGAGGTGCGACTGCCCGTCGCGACCTGATGTGAGCGTCAGTCTGGCTGGAAGGCGTTTTCGATCGCAGTGTCCTCCGCGTCTGCCTCGTCCGGCGTGTGATCCCCCAACGCCTTCCTAATCGCCTCCGCTTGCCGGTTCGTCGCTCCCGCCTCGATCAGCTGCGCGTCCGTCGCCGCCAGCACGTCACGTAACGACCCGAGGTTTCTCAACAGCTTCCCTCGAGTCTTGGGGCCGACGCCTGGCACTCCGTCGAGCTCGCTTCGCAGTCGTCGTTTGCGGCCCACCTTCTTTCGCAGCGTGTTCGATGCGCGGTGGGTTTCGTCGCGTGCGAGCAGGAGCAGGGACAGTGCCGAGTTGGCCCTCACCGGGATGGGGTTCTTCTGCCCCGGGAGGAACACTCGGTCGCCTTCTTCTTGGCCGGTGGCCGTGACCCTTGGCTTGGCGACGGACGCGACCTCGAGGCCTGGCACTCCGATGTCTTCGCGGGCGCGGACCGCGACGCCCAGTTGTCCCTTCCCGCCGTCGACGACGAGCAGGTCCGGTAGCTCCCAGCCCTTTTCGTCGTTCTTCCCACGGCGCAATCGTCGCATCAGCACCTCGTACATGGCGGCGTAGTCGTCGCCTCCAGTCGCTCGTTTCACGCGGAAGCTCCGATACCGCTCTTTGGCAGGGACGCCGTTCTGCAACGCGACGAAGACCGCCACGGTCTCCTCGCCTCCGGTGTGCGAGATGTCCACGCATTCGATCCGGCGTGGGAGCGTCGGCAAGCGCAACAGTCTTTGAAGGTCTTCCAGGCGCGCCTCGACGTCCTCGCGCGCACGCTCCTTCTCCGCGAACGCGTGCTCCGCATTCTCTCTCGCCAGCTCCAGGAGCTTGGCTTTGGCGCCCCGTTTCGGCTCCACGATTCGTACGCGGCGCTTTCGGTTCTCGCTGAGTAGCTCTTCGAGCGCTTCGCTCATCTCGATTGGCACGGGCACCAAGATGTCATCCGGCAACGAAGCTCGTTCCGCGTAGTGTTGCCGGAGAAACGCGCCGAGCACCTCATCGTTCGGCACTGCCACCTTCCGCAGGGGAAGCGTGCGCAGGCCGAACAAACGTCCTCCGCGCATGCTCAGCACCGCAACTTCGACTTGGTCACCCTGGCGGTGAAAACCGATCACGTCCTGGTCCGATTTCTGCACCCCCGCGACGCGCTGTTCCTCTTGAGCGCGCTCGACAGCGCGAAGCTGATCTCGATAGACCGCCGCGCGCTCGTACTCGAGCTCGCCCGACGCGCCCTTCATCCGTCCGTCGATGTCGCGCACCAGCTCGCCATGCCGCCCATCGAGAAATCGAGCGACGTTGACGACCTGCGCGCGATACTCCTGCTGATCGACCTCCAACACGCACGGCCCCGGGCATCGCTTGATCTGATACTGAAGACACGGCCGAGATCGCAGTCGAAACTCGATG
>JAUXFZ010000462.1 GCA_030622585.1 Myxococcales bacterium | reverse complement strand
GATCCTTGCAATAGGCGTGGGGCTCTACGTAGGGGCGGTCCTGTTGCTGTTTGGCTAGAGGCCCGAAGCTATGCTGTACGCCGCTTCGGTGTTCTCCGCGATCTGGTCGAGCGTCACGCCGTCGGCCACCTCGACCAACGTCATCCCGCCGCTACCGGCCTTGTCGATCTCGAACACGCCCAGGTCGGTGATCACCAAGTCGACCACCTGAGCTCCGGTCAGGGGCAGGGTGCAACTCTGCAACAGCTTGGGCTTGCCCTTTGCCGTGTGCTCCATGACGACGACGACGCGTTTCACACCTGCCACCAGGTCCATGGCGCCGCCCATCCCTTTGACCATCTTGCCTGGAATCATCCAGTTGGCGAGGTCGCCGTTGCCGGTCACTTGCATCGCGCCGAGAATCGAAAGATTGATGTGCCCACCACGGATCATGGCGAAGGAGTCGGCGCTCGAGAAGAAGCTCGTGGTCGGCAGCTCGGTCACCGTCTGCTTGCCGGCGTTGATCAGGTCTGCGTCTTCTTCGCCCTCGTACGGGAAGGGTCCCATTCCGAGCATGCCGTTCTCGCTCTGCAGCTGAACGCTCATCCCATCGGGGATGTGGTTTGAAACCAGCGTAGGAATGCCGATGCCGAGGTTTACGTAGAAGCCGTCGCGCAGCTCCATCGCGGCGCGTGCGGCCATCTGGTCACGGGTCCAAGCCATCGTCTTCTCCTCAGACCTCTCGCGGGCGTGTGGTTCGCTGCTCGATGTGCTTCGAGGCATCCGGGTAGTGAATGATGCGATCGATGAAGATTCCCGGGGTCATGATCTGGTCTGGATCGAGCTCACCTGGTTCCACCAGCTCCTCGACTTCCGCGACGGTGACCTCCGCTGCGGTCGCCATCATGGGATTGAAGTTGCGAGCGGTCTTTCGATAGATGAGGTTGCCCTCGGTGTCGCCCTTCCAGGCGTGAACGATCGCCACGTCCGCGAAGAGCCCACGTTCCATGACGTACTGCGCGCCGTCGAACTCACGAACCTCTTTGCCCTCGGCAACCGTCGTGCCGACGCCCGTCTTGGTGAAGAAAGCCGGGATGCCCGCTCCCCCGGCGCGAATGCGCTCCGCCAAGGTGCCCTGCGGGGTGAACTCCACCACGATGTCGCCGTTGAGGAACTGCTGCGCAAACAGTTTGTTCTCGCCCACGTATGACGAAACCATCTTGCTGATCTGGCGCGTCTCCAACATCACGCCGAGGCCGATTCCATCGACACCTGCATTGTTCGAGATCACCGTCAGATCTTTCACCCCCGAGGTTGCAACTGCGGCGATGAGGGCTTCCGGGATGCCGCACAAGCCGAAACCGCCGGACATCAGCGTCATGCTGTCCCTCAACAAGCCATCGAGCGCCGTGGACGCGTCGGGATACACCTTATTGGCCATGGTTCGTCCTTACCACTCTAGTTGAAGCCGAGCATCTCCCTGGCTTCCACGGGTGACGCGACCTCGCGGCCTGCATTGCGTGCACACTCAGCGAGCGCTTCGATCAGCTGCCCGTTGCCGGTCGTCTTGTCGCCATTCGGCAAGTAGAACGTATCCTCGACCCCGGTCCTGAGCATCCCACCGAGCTCGGCCGCTCGTTGATGAGTCTCCCAGATCTCTTGACGGCCGATGAGCGTCGCCTGCCAATGCGCATCGCCGATTTTGTACTTCATGAGAAGCTCCAGCAGCTCGGGGTCGCAAGGCATGCCCGAGGCGACGCCCATGACGAAGTTGTAGTGCATCTGTTTGGCCATGCCGGCTCGCAAATAGAGGCCCACCGACCGCACGATACCGACGTCAAAGCACTCCATTTCGGCAGTCGTGTGAGTCTCCGCCATGGCATCCAGCATCTTCTGGACCTTGTCTACGCTGTTGAGAAACACCATCGGTGGCCAGGCCCAGGTGTTGTCCTTCTTCAGCTTGAGGTAGTTGAGGCTGCCGGCGTTGCACGCAGCGATCTCCGGCTTGATGCGGTGCAGGCACGCGACGGGGCCCGAGACATCCTCGTCCATCACGCCCGTCGTCTGGTTGATGATGATGCCGGGACAGGCATCGCGAATCGCATCGCTTGCGGCCGCCGCGATATCAGGATCCCACGAGGGGAAGTGTCCCATGTTGGGCTCCTGACGACGGAAATGGATGTGCACAATCGACGCGCCCGCGTTGTAGGCATCGCGGGCCGAGACCGCCATTTCTTCAGGGGTGACTGGGACCGGGTGCTGTTTCGGGTTGGTGAGCACGCCGTTGAGCGCGCAGGTGATGATGGCCTTGTCCATTTGCATCCTTCAGGTTCCAGAGCTTTGTCGACTTCCTAGGCTAGGTTTACGTTTACGTCAAGCAAGGTCGCCCTGCGTAAATCATCTATGGAGATGGTAAAGTATCCTGGACGGGCCCTGAATCACCCATTGAGCGCTCAGAACCACTGCGGCTGAGCCTTGATGTACGAGTCCTCGTTGGTTCGGCAGAGGTTGGCCAGGTGGGGGATCCGAGGGATCTCGGTGCGGATCCAATACTGCGTGGCAGCCTCGGTCGCGCGCTTGCGTTCTTCTGAAATGGGGGCCGTCTGTGCCGCCGCGGCCATGTTGAGCCACTGCCATCCGATGACGAGCGTCGCAAACATGTCGAGATAGTCCCAGCTGTGCCCCAGCATGCCATCCGCATCGCCCGCCATTCCGCGCTGACCGAGCTCCATGGTGATTGAACCCACAGCGGCCGCCGCTTCTTCGAGTGCCACGCAAAGCTCGGGATCGCAGCCTGCTTCCCTCGCGCGCCTGATGGCATGTCCGATCTCTTCGGCCAAGGCGCGGAGTGGGGCCCCGCCTTTGGACATCACTTGGCGGCCCAGCAGGTCCATGCTTTGAATCGCGTTCGTTCCCTCGTGAAGCGTGTTGAGCTTTTGGTCGCGCATATACGCCTCGGGGAGATATTCGCTCGTGTAGCCGTAGCCGCCGTGGACTTGGACCGCGAGCACGTTAGCTTCGAAGCCGCGCTCCGCGGGAAAGGTCTTGGCGATCGGGGTAAGCAGGTTCAGCAGAAGGCCGGCGCGCTCTCGTTCCTCATCCGATGCTCCATGCTCCGCGACGTCCGCGTACCGTGCGACCGTTCCGAGGAGGGCGAAGCTTCCTTCGACGATCGCCTTTTGCCGCAGAAGCATCCGTCGCACATCGGCATGCTCGATGATCGAAACCTGATCGCCTCCTCGCGAGCCGAGTTTCCGGCCTTGCTTGCG